>PBQX02000058.1:0-6053 GCA_002725175.2 Paracoccaceae bacterium | reverse complement strand
CCTTCCCCCTTCCCCCCTTCCCCCCTGGTGGTTTTAGCTAGCTTAGATAAAGCCATCCCTTTGCAAATTTTGGTCAAAGCTTTTTGTTTCCTGAAGTGGGCTTTTTGTTGGCGGAATTTGCATAGTGTCGGCCTCAGCTATCTGGTTGGTGATAACCAATGGTTTGCAATGGTCATTATGGAAGGAAGGACGAGAGAAGTTAGAAGGTTATGGGAAAGTCAGGATTTACAAGTATCAAGACTAAAGAGAGTTAGATACGGGGATTTATTTCTACCTGCAAATTTAAGGCAGGGTTCTTATAAAGAGTTATCAAAAAGTGAAGTGAAAGTTATTGAGCATTTATAGATTGACCATTTATATCTTTGCTCGCATCACACATAAGGTAAACATACAAGTTCATTATTTCCTTAGGTAGAGGGTTTGTTTCTGGGTCTTCAGCTGGGTACGCTTCCTCTCTCATTTTTGTTCTTACTGCGCCAGGATTAATGCAATTAACCCTTATTTTGCTGGTGTTTTCTAACTCATCAGCAAAAACCTCCATCATTCCTTCAGTGGCAAATTTACTAATTGCATATGCGCCCCAATAAGCTCTTCCTTTTTTTCCTACACCGGAAGAAGTAAACACCACAGAGCCTAGCTCAGAATGATTTAATAAAGGCAATAAGGTTTTTGTAAGAAGAAAAGCCGAATCCAGATTCACGTTCAGTACCTTTTTCCAAATAGAATATTGGTATTGTTCAAGAGGCTTTTTTTCACCTAAAACCCCTGCGTTGTTTATAAGGCCATCTAATTTACCAAACTTATCTAGAATGGCTTCCTTCACGTTTAGATATTCCTCTTCTTGAGCACTTTCAAAATCCATAGGATGAATTAAAGGTTCTTTGAAGTCTTGCTGAACAACCTCTTCATAAAGACTTTCTAGTTTTCCCGTATCTTTACTTAAGAGTATTAGCTGAGCACCAAATTGGGATAATGTTTTTGCTGCAGCTCTTCCAATTCCTGAACCCGCTCCAGTAATTAGAATTGTTTTATCTTTCAAACAATCCTTAGAAGGTTCGAAATCATTCATGATTAATGGCTCTCTATAATTTTATTTATTTCTAGAGGGTGATTAATTATGAAATCTGCACCCCAGTCTGAAGCAGTATCGTCTTTAGGTATATATCCATAGGCTGCTGCTACTGTTCTCATTTTCGCAGATTTGCCTGAAGTTATATCAATTAGATGATCGCCTACGTATATGGAATTTTTTGATGAAACATTTGTTAATTCACAGGCCAATTCTAAACCTTTAGGACTAGGTTTCCTTTCCCCAACATCATCTGGGCAAATCAAGAAATCAGGATTAATACGAGAAAATTTTTCATTCACAATGGGCTCAGCAAACTTTCTTGGTTTGTTAGTTACGATTCCCCAATTCTTATTTTTGTCTTTAAGGTTAAAAAGTACTTCACTCATTCCGTCAAAGAGATTTGCGCCTAAGCAACACTTTTCATAGATTTCCAGTAATTCAAGTCTAGCCTTTTCAATTTCTTCCTCTTGATTTTCGTCCAAGTTTAAGGAATAACAAGCAAGGCTAGCCGCACCTTGAGAAACTCTCGATCTGACTTCAGAGAAATCTCCAGATTCCAATCCATTATTTTCCCTTAGCTTATTAACTGCATAGAAGAAATCAGGTGCAGTGTCTAGCAAAGTTCCATCTAAATCAAAAGCGTATAATTGAATTTCTTCCACTCTTACTCTTTGCTTGCGTGAACCATGTAATTAACTTGTATATCCTTTCCAAGCCAGTAATGGTCAGTTATAGGGTTGTAGCTTAAACCAGTGGTTTCTTTAAGGGTTAATCCAGAATCTCTGATCCAGCCAGCCAGCTCTGAAGGTTTGATAAATTTTGAATATTCATGAGTGCCTTTCGGCAATAAGTTTAATATGTATTCCGCACCTATTACCGCAAATAAATAAGATCTTGGGTTTCTGTTTATTGTTGATAAAAAGATATCGCCTTTATCTTTTAATAAAGCACAACAACTTTCAATGATTTTATCGGGAGCTGGGACGTGTTCGAGCATCTCTAAACAAGTAATTACATCAAATGAATCATTCTGATTCTTCGATATAAAGTCTTCCACAGTTGATTCCAAATAAGTTGCTTTGCTCTTTACCGAATTGGCATGAGACCTTGCCACGCCTATGGTTTGAGGTGAGGCATCTATTCCTATAACTTCTGCTCCAGCTTCACTAAGTGCTTCCGTTAATATTCCACCTCCACAACCAATATCTAAAACTTTCTTCCCTTTAAGACTAGTTCTCTCTTTAATAAAATTCAGTCTTAATGGGTTAATCTGGTGGAGCGGTTTGAAATCACCCTCAAGGTCCCACCACTTTTCAGCAATATCGTTAAATTTTTTAATCTCTTCAGGATCTAAATTTTTTATGTTCATTGTTAGCGTTTTTTATTAAACTTGTTTAAGAACTCAGAGTCCCAAATAAAACTTAATAATGCAAATATTCTTTCCCAAAGAAGAGGATCAAGAAATCCGCGCTACCATTTTACCTGAAGTGGCAAAGAAGTTTGTCGATTTAGGGTTAGAGGTTGTTATAGAAGAAGGTTTAGGGTCTTCAATTTTTATTGATGATGACCTTTATTCTGAAGTAGGGGCGATAACATCAGATTCTAGAGAGACCGCCTTCAATTCTGCTGACATAGTTTGCAGAATAAATAAGCCAGACAAAGAAGAAATAGCTAAGTTAAAAAAGAAAAGTATTCATATAAGTTTCTTAGATCCTTTTAATGAAGCAGATCTGGTAAAGGAATTTGCAAACCAAGAAGTAAGTGCAATCAGCATGGAATTAGTTCCAAGAATAACTAGAGCTCAAAAGATGGATGCTCTGAGCTCTCAAGCAAATTTAGCTGGATATGCGGCTGTCGTAGAAGCTTCTCGAACTATCAATAAATCCTTTCCTATGATGATGACCGCCGCAGGAACCATCTCCCCTTCAAGGGTTTTTGTAATAGGAGTAGGNGTTGCTGGGCTGCAGGCCATTGCAACTGCCAAAAGACTTGGCGCNAGAGTAGANGCTTTTGATACAAGNCCAGTTGTTGAAGAACANGTTAANTCGTTGGGGGCTAAATTCGTAAAGATTGATATAGGNGAGACTGAAGAAACTGACCAAGGATATGCTAAAGAGCTTACNGAAGAACAAATTAAGATGCAGCAAGAAGGNATGAAAAAGATTTGNTCNCAATCCGATGTCGTAATAACNACAGCACAAGTNTTTGGTAGACCNGCNCCAAGGATTGTTACTAANGAAATGGTTCAAGCCATGCAGCCGGGTAGCGTAATTGTTGATATGGCAGTATCCACTGGAGGAAATGTGGAAGGATCAAAGGTTGATGAATATGTTTTTGAAAATGGCGTTACTATAATTGGAATGTCCAATTTACCTGGAGAAGTAGCTAAAGACGCTTCTCAAGTTTACGGAGCTAATTTATTTAATATGATTGAAGAATATTGGGACGTGGAAAATAAGATTCTTAATTTTGACCTAACTGATGACGTTCTAAAGGGTTGCGTGATAACGCATGAAGGAAAAATTGTTAATGATTTAGTGAAGGATAGGATGTAATCGTGGAAAGCCAAATAATCTTACTGGTCTTTATTTTAGTTTTATCTATTTTCTTAGGAGTTGAGCTAATAACCAAGGTGCCTTCAACTTTACATACACCTCTTATGTCTGGAGCTAATGCAATATCAGGTATAACTCTTGTAGGGGCCATCCTGTCTTCAGGATCTTCTGAAATAATCACAATTATTTTAGGCACATCTGCTGTTTTTTTTGCTTCTATTAATGTTGTAGGCGGTTACCTGGTTACAAACAGAATGCTTAGCATGTTTAAGAAGAAATAATGGACATTTCAATACTAGTAAATCTAACTTATATAGCTGCCTCTATTTTGTTCATAGTAGGTTTAAAAATGCTAGGTTCTCCTGATACAGCTAGACAAGGTAATTTATTATCAGCTTCAGGCATGTTGTTAGCGGTAGTGATTACTTTATTGGATCAAAATATTATTGATTATAGGTTTATTGCTGGCGCCTTACTTGCTGGAAGCATAGTAGGTTATTTTGCCGCGACTAAAGTTCAAATGACTTCGATGCCAGAAATGGTGGCTATCTTTAACGGATTTGGTGGTATAGCAAGTTTACTAGTAGGTTCAGCTGAGTACGTGGTAAGTCCTTTAGACAATCCGGCTCTCATGGGGGCCATTTATCTTACGGTATTGATTGGAGGTCTTACATTTACAGGTAGTCTAATTGCTTACGGTAAACTTTCTGAAGTTATCTCTGGTAAGCCTTTCCTTTATAAAGGTCAACAATTTGTTAATGGTTTACTTCTTTTAGCTATCTTGTTTGTTGGGGTCAACATGCTATTTGTGCAAGGAATAATAAGCCCTAATGAGACGCTTCTTCTATTAATTAGCTTAGCTTTTATTTTAGGAATTCTTTTTGTTATTCCTATTGGAGGAGCTGACATGCCTGTTGTGATAGCTTTATTAAATAGCTTTTCAGGATTAGCAGCTTGTGCAGCGGGGTTTGTTATTACAAACAATGTATTAATTGTTGCAGGAGCTCTTGTTGGAGCAAGCGGACTTATTCTTACCAACATCATGTGTAAAGCCATGAACAGATCCCTGGCTAATGTTCTGTTTAGTGGATTTGGAGCTGTATCTGATTCAAATTCTGAAGGAAGTGAAGAGCAAGGTGAAGTCAGCCCTATCAGTGCTCAAGACGCTTATCTAATTTTAGAAGCTGCTTCGTCAGTTTTAATTGTTCCAGGATATGGAATGGCAGTAGCTCAAGCTCAACATGCTGTAAGAGAGTTAGGAGAGTTGCTTGAAGCAAATGGAGCTGAAGTTAAGTACGCCATTCACCCAGTGGCAGGAAGGATGCCTGGTCATATGAATGTTTTATTGGCCGAAGCAAACGTTTCTTATGATGTTCTTGTAGAGCCAGAAGACGTTAATCCAATTATGGAAACAGTTGATGTCTGTATGGTTATAGGGGCAAATGACGTTGTTAATCCTGACGCAAAAGAGAATGAAAGCAGTCCTATTTATGGTATGCCTATTATTGAAGTCGATAATTCCAAAACAGTTTTTGTTTTAAAACGTTCCATGGCTTCGGGGTTTGCTGGCATTCAAAACCCACTTTTTTTCAAATCCAATACGAGAATGCTCTTTGGAGATGCTAAGGAAACTGTATCAACTCTAGTATCTGAATTTAAAGGCTAAATAGCCTTATTTTTGTAGATTTTTACGAAGTTTTTTTAGCCAAAATATGGTAAAATCTTACCAACTTGATACTTAGAAAATTACAAAAAAATTACTCTAATTTCTTAAGAGAATGGGCAGTGTCTTCTGCCTTTAAAATCAGTATACGGAAATAAAATATGGGCGAAATAACTGCAAAAGAGATTGTTCCAATAGATATAGAAAAGGAACTGAAGCAATCCTATTTAGATTACGCAATGAGCGTAATAGTAGGCAGGGCCTTACCTGATGCTAGAGATGGTCTTAAACCGGTTCATAGGCGTGCTTTATACGCCATGCATGTTTTGAATAATGATTTTGGTAGACCGCACAAAAAGTCAGCAAGAATTGTAGGTGACATTATTGGTAAATACCATCCTCATGGAGATAGTGCTGCATATGAAACCATTGTAAGGATGGCACAGTGGTGGTCATTAAGATATCCATTGGTAGACGGACAAGGAAATTTTGGTTCGATGGATGGAGATGGACCAGCTGCTCAGAGATATACAGAAGTTCGAATGGCAAAGATCTCTCAAGAACTTTTAGCAGATCTTGATAGAGAGACTGTAAATTTTGTTGAGAATTATGACGGTACGGAAACAATGCCTGAAGTCCTTCCAACAAGAGTACCTAATATGCTTGTTAATGGTTCTGCAGGAATAGCAGTTGGAATGGCAACCAATATGGCTCCGCATAATTTAAATGAAACTCTTTTAGCCTGCCTAGCTTTTATAGAAAA
>PBQX02000032.1:0-30157 GCA_002725175.2 Paracoccaceae bacterium | reverse complement strand
AGGTATAGTGATATACTTCTTTTCAAGCACCGAGTTACTTGCCTTACTTTTAGGCTCTAAATTGCTAGAATTTTTCGGAGAAAAAAAGGTTGTATTCCATGCAATGATAGCTGGCTGTCTAGTATTACTTGTTTCTCTCATAATTGAGAATTTGTTATTTATTGGCATTGCTTTTGGAATATTTGGTTTTCTAACAGCTAACTTTCATCCAGTAATTCTCCAAATTACCGGTAGATTAGATGTAGCCAATAAAGAAGAAGCAATTGGAGACGTCACTCTACTTTCTTTTGTTGGTTTTATATTTGGCCCTCCAATTATTGGATTTATTGGAGAACTTTATGGATTAACAATATGCATCTTTGCACTTCCAATTATTTGGATACTTTGTGCCTTTCTAATCCTTCCAAAGCTAAAAAGTTAAATCAGCAGTTTGATTAAAGGCCTTAAACGAGCGCAACTAATAAAAAATACATTTTGTGTACTTTTGCCCTAAATTTTGAATATTCCTAAAGAAAATAATTAATTTTTAAGTAATTTGGTATGACATATGGTGATTTTTGTTAAAAAAACACCTATATTTTGTTATTTTATCAATATTTAGTTGACTAAGCGGTTTTTTGCCTATTGAGTATGCTCAGTTCTTTTATTTCAAAAGAACCTAATTAAATTTGGAGGTAAAAGATGATTAAAAATCTTATTAGTCAGGTAGAGAGCCTAACAGCACTAGTGATTTCACTGTTGGCGTTGGCTGTAGTAGCTAGCTTACTTGTAGGCTCAGGAAATATGGCTTTCTTTGGCGGAGTGGTTAGCAATATCACTGGTCTCGTAAGCCAACTTGGAAATTCTGGCCTTGCTGGCCTAATTTCTCTGGGCGTAATACTATACCTGTTTAGAGGAAATTAAATCTTCACTCTTCCAGGAGAAAATTTGTGAAAATATTTGAACGCTTAAGAAATTTAACTTCCATAATATGGATTGTTTCAGAGCTGTCTTTAGCTCTAATAATCTTTAGTGTTCTTCTTTTCCTTCTCCTGGGAGAGTCATCCGGTGTTTTCGTAACGTCAATAACCGAAAACTCTATTTATTTACTCAGAGAGGTTGGAGCAGAAAGCATTATTGGTGTAACGATAGTGTTTTTCGTATATTTTTACCTCAGACAAAGATCTAAATAGCATAAAGCTAAAATATATTTTGTTTTCTTCATTGATAGGATACAGTTGAATAATTCTATTAATTGAGGAAAAAAATGAGCTATATAAGTAATCCAAAGTCTACAGAAGAACTTCAAGACATCGACTTTAAACATCACTTTCACCCCTTTACTGCCACGTCAGACTTAAAAGATCCTGGCGCCCGTATAATCACCAGAGCTGAAGGGGTTTACCTAAACGATAGTGAGGGAAAAAGATACCTTGATGCCATGGCGGGACTTTGGTGTGTAAATATTGGCTACGGAAGAAAAGAATTAGCTGAAGCAGCATATAGGCAAATGAAAGAACTGCCCTATTACAATACATTCTTTCAGACCAGTCATCCTCCGGTAATTGAACTTGCCGAAACTTTAGCCAAGCTTTTGCCTGGAAACATGAAAAAGATATTTTTTTCTAGCTCTGGTTCAGAAGCAAATGATACCAATATAAGGCTTGTAAGGCATTATTGGCAAAGCTTGGGAAAACCAAATAAGACAACCATCATATCAAGAAAAAACTCCTATCATGGATCATCTGTAGGTTCTGCAAGCCTTGGAGGAATGCAAGCTATGCATGCTCAAGGCTGCTTACCAATACCTGACATTTGCCATATAAATCAACCTTACTGGTATGGAGAGGGAAGAGACTGCTCATCAGAAGATTTTGGATTAGCTAGAGCAAGAGAGCTAGAAGAAAAAATTAACGAAATTGGAGAAGAAAAAGTTGCAGCCTTTATTGCCGAACCGATTCAGGGTGCAGGAGGGGTTATTATACCACCTAAAACATATTGGCCTGAAATTAAAAGAATATGTAACAAATACGAAATACTTTTAATAGTGGATGAAGTTATATGTGCATTTGGCAGGACAGGAAAATGGTTTGGGTGTGATACTTATGATATAGCCCCTGATATTATGACTATAGCAAAAGGGCTGTCTTCAGGTTACCAGCCAATAGGTGGAAGCGCAATTTCAGAAAAAGTTTCAAATGTTTTTGATGATTTAGGAGGTGAGTTTTCTCACGGATATACCTATTCAGGCCACCCGGTAGCAGCAGCGGTTGCTCTAGAGAATTTAAGAATTCTAAAAGAGGAAAAAATCATAGAAAATGTAGAAAAAAACTCATCGAGCTATATTAAAAGTAAATGGGAAGAACTAGCAGAGCATCCAATGGTTGGAGAGGCGAGAATTCAAGGAATGATGGGGGCTATTGAATTGTCTCCAGATAAAAATAACAAAACTCCATTTCGTGCACCCCCAGGAACTGCTGGCCTTAGAACCAGGGAAATATGCTTTGAAAATGGGCTAATTATGCGTCATGTTTATGATAGAATGATAATCTCTCCTCCACTGATTATCAATGAATCAGAAATAGACGAACTGGTATCATTAGCTTGGAAATGTCTCGATCTTTCGATGAAACAACTTAAACAAGAAGGTCTCTGGTCATAAGATACAAACTTCGCCAGTTGACTTATTACGATTAAAACTGTTTAAGACTGAATGTTTGATGAGCAATTAAGAGATAGCCAAATGCCGAAGATTAACGGAAATGAAATTAGAATAGGTAATATAATAAATCACAACGGTGGGTTGTGGCAATGTATGAAAATTCAACATGTTAAGCCAGGAAAAGGTGGGGCCTTTGCTCAGGTAGAGCTAAGAAACCTTCGCAACAACTCCAAGTTAAATGAAAGATTTAGATCGGCAGATAAAATTGAGCGCGTAAGATTAGAGCAAAAGGAACAACAGTTTCTCTATGAAGCGGGAAACGCGCTTATTTTTATGGACCTTGAGACATATGAGCAAATAGAACTTCCAACAGAAATTTTAGGAGAAAGACGGCCTTTCTTACAGGATGGAATGACGGTTAAGATTGAGTATTATGAGGAAGAGGCATTAAATGTTAGTCTCCCAGAAAAAGTAAGGTGTTTTATTAAAGAAACTGAGCCTGCGGTAAAAGGTCAAACTGCTGCCAGCAGTTTCAAGCCTGCTGTTCTTGAAAACGGAATTAGAGTCATGGTACCGCCTTTTGTGAACATTGAGGAAGAAGTGATTATTTCAACCGAAAATTTTGAATACGTTGAGCGTGGCTAGCTCAACAAAATATTATTATACTTTTTGGGAGCATTGATTTGTTTAAAGCAAGTGCCAATCTTAATTTAATGATTAAAGCAGCCAGACAAGCTTCTAGAGGATTGATTAGAGATTTTGGAGAAGTTGAAAACCTTCAGGTTACCGCCAAATCTCTTGGTGATTTTGTGACAAAAGCTGACCTTAAAGCCGAGGAAATTATATATTCTGAATTAACAGAATCTAGACCACATTATGGCTGGTTAGGTGAGGAAAGCTTATCCAAGATAGGAAAGGACCCCACTAGACGCTGGATTGTTGATCCTCTTGATGGAACCACAAATTACATACACGGAATTCCTCATTGGTCAATTTCAATAGCTCTGGAATTTAAATCTGAAATTATTTCTGCTGTTATTTATGATCCTTTAAGGGACGAACTGTTTGTAGCTGAAAAAGGAGTTGGTGCGTGGCTGAATGATAGGCGGCTTAGAGTTTCAAATAGAAAAAATTTGCCAGAAATGCTTTTTTCAACTGGCATACCTTTTGGAGAAAAACCTCATCTTGACCTAACATTACAGGAAATAGAAAAACTTATGCCAATGTGCTCTGGCATAAGAAGAAATGGTTCTGCCGCTTTAGATCTTGCATATGTTTCTGCTGGGAGGTTTGATGCCTTCTGGGAGAGAAACTTAAACCCTTGGGATATAGCTGCTGGAATACTTATAGTTAAGGAAGCAGGTGGCTTTATTAGCAGTATCGGAGACGATAAGAGTCCTATTGAAACTGGAAATATAATTGCTTCAAATACTGAAATTTATAAAAAGTTTAGTAGTATTATCTCTGCGACTTAATCTAATATTTTTAAGATACCACCGTTGCAACTCATATCATTCTTAATTTTGTCAAACTTAACGTATGCTATAGCATAATTATCTAAAAAACTTAATACTTGCCCTATTTCTCTACCATCTGAAAAAATACTTGCCCCATATTCAAGTTTCTTGGACAACTTTTCTTTATCAAAGTAAACAGTTACTAAACCTTTCCTAAGCGTTGTTTTATGCTTCATTCTAGCTGTTACCTCCTGACCTATAAAACATCCCTTAGTAAAACTAACCCCAGCTATTCTTTCAAATCCTGCCTCAAGAATATATGTCTCATTAGAAATTAACTCTTTACCAAAATCAGGAATGCAATTTTTTATTCTAATCATCTCATATTCATTTTTAACCCACCCTAACTTTTTACTTTCCTCAAATTCAGAAAATTTTGCACCCAATGAATAATTTCGGAAGCCTAGTTTTTTATTTCTTGGGTCAGGGAAAGAATGTTCATTATCAAAATAATTTTTTGACATTACAACAAAGAAATCTGTTTCGGCTATATCCAATTTCATTCTTAACTTATACATGGATAACCTTGTTAAAAAGTCAGCTGTGATCGAGCTGTCTACATCAACAAGAAAAACATTATCAACTGGCGCAAAAATAAAAAAATCAAAAAGGAACTTTCCTTGAGGTGAAAGCAGCGCAGCGTAAGATAGTTTATTTAATTCTTTGGCAAGGTCATTAGTAATTAAGCCCTGAAGAAATCCCCATGCACCTTCCCCACTAACTGAAATAATTGATCTACTTTTATCTCTTTTTACCAATTTTTTCCTATTTCAAATAGTTTAAATTTTTCTACTTACTTAAGATTTATTATTTTCTTTCTGGGAGGCCCAAAGATTTAAATACGGCCCTTGTTTCTTAATCAGATCTACATGCCTACCTTGTGCAACTATTTTTCCTTCTTGGAAAACAAATATCTTATCTGCATATTTAGCAATTTCAAGCTTATGGGTTGTAGTTATTACTGTTTTCTTATCTAAAAATTTCTTTGTATTTTTTTGAACTCGATTTTCAGTTTCTGAATCTAACGCAGAGGTGGGCTCATCAAGCAACATAAGTTCTGAATCCCTAAATAAGGCTCGAGCAATTGCGATCCTCTGCCTTTGNCCTCCAGAAAGATTTAAACCTCTGGGGCCTACCTGAAAATCTAGCCCCTCATCTAAATTGTTTACAAAATCACTCACAGCGGCCTTATTAAGTATGTCTAAAAATAATTCGTTATTTTCAACCTTTCTCTCCAAAACAATATTTCGATGAATGCTGTCATCAAAAAGATTATTTTCTTGAGAAACCACTGAAATAGTACTCCGTAAGTCNCCTACTGGAACATCTCTTAANTTTCTTCCTTCCAAAAATATTTCNCCACTTGTCGGCTCAATTAACCTTGAAATGAGATTCAGCATTGTAGATTTNCCACTTCCTGAAGCACCTACTAANGCAACNGACTGACCTTTTTCAATTTTNATGGATATTCCAGATAGAATATTTTCCTCTCCATAATTTAGCGAAACATTTTGAAACTCTAAGTAACTTTTACTTTTTGANAGCCTGTTTGTTTTCTGATCTATTNTGTTAGNAATTTTAGGGGAAACTTTATAAACATAGTGTAACCTNTCCAAACTTGCATTTAAAAGCTGCAGTTGGCCAGAAACATTTGACAGCCTCCTAAGAGGTTCAAAAATGAGCGCCATGGCAGTAAAAAAACTCATAAAATCACCTATAGATTTCTTGCCATCTATNATTTCNATGCCGCCGAAAACCATTACACCCAAAAAACCTAAAGCTGCCACTAGATCTATAAGAGCAGGCATTCCGGCTACGCCTAATTCTGCTCCAAACCACGCATCTCTTGTTCTATCAATTACCTTGTTAAGTCGATCTTTTATATATTTTTCTATCCCATTTAATTTTATCGATGCNACTCCATGGAAAGCTTCATCTAGTANTGTTGTAGTTCTAGCGGAAGANANTCTAGATTTTCTAGAAATAGAATGTATAAATTTTTGCAATAANAATATTGGTATAATTAAAATCGGTAACCCTANCAGNGAAATAATAGCCCACTTCCAATCTATCCAAAAGGCTACTGTCAAGAGTGCGGCAAGAGATNCGGTATCCCTGCCAAGTGCCATTACAATCTGGACAAAATTAACCTGAATGATCTGTCCATCACCTTTAATCCTTTCAATNAAATCACCAGGTGAATTTTTNAAAAAAAACTCGTANTCCAAATCAANAATGTGAGCCGAAATATCTTTTTGAATCTTGCTAACAATTTCAATTCCCGCCTTCAAGATAAGTGATCGCTGCAAAAATCCAGCAATTGCTCTAATAGAAAAAATAGAGAATATTAAAATACCCACAAACCAAACGGAACTTCTATCTTGTGGAACGAAGACACTATCAAAAAGCTCCTTAACTGAGTAGCTAATTAGACCTAGCATTGAACCCTCAATAGCCATAAAAANTAACGAGAGACAAACTAAGCCCCATTTTGGCTTAATATAGTTCCACACAAACCAAGAAAGTGAGGTTTTTTGGACACTATTATTGGAAATTTTATGCAATTTAATACCTTCTAGTAAAGCCTTGGCANGTTAACTAATCTATAGTCTCCTCATAGACCATTTGCCTCTACCATTAAAAAAAGTAGTTAAAAGTTGATCTCTATCATAATCATTTTCTAACCAATCCTCAAATTCAATTCCTGTTTGTTCAAATGCATTAACGTACTCACTAATCATATAATCTAAAACACCAGTAATGTACCACCTAAGATGCAAGTACTTTATCGACAACTGGNTAGCAGCAACTGATGGATTGATTTTTTTTACAGCTATTAGATAAATAACTGAAGCNAGGCCTGCCCTATCAGAGCCAGACTTACAATGCATAAGCAAGGGACCTTTAATAGTCTTTAAGATCTTGCACAGCTCAAGTAAAACCTCTTTAGACTTNAAGGTAGATGCACCTAATTGATGATTAATGAGGTTTATACCTAAAGTTTTGCATGCTTCTTTCTCTAGGTAANATGCACCCTGATCACTTTCTCCCCTTAAATTTAGTATGGTCCTCACACCTTTCTTAAACCAATACTCNATTTTTTTTGGNGATGGNTGATTTGACCTATAAATACCTTTAGAAATTTCAAATTCATTGTCGTAAAGAGACCTCAGAAGGCCATGGTCCATCCACCATGCATGGCGTTCAGCAGATATTCGTCTTATTGGATCCTTAAGGTTGCCTGAAAAGGACTCACGCCATTTACGATCAAACTCCATAAATTTATCTTTGATTCTCAACTGTATACCTTAATTAANTTATTTAGTATCTTGCCTACGTTGATCTATATCATTTAAGAATGTAAAATTAAATTAATATTAGTTGTCTTCTAATAATAATATCAAAGGTTATACAATGAGTTTTTCCAACGGTCGCCAATATCTAGCAACGCCAGGGCCCTCAATAATTCCCGATCAAGTTCTGAGGGCTATGCAGCGACCTGCACCAGACATCTANAAGGGAGAAATTATAGATATCACAGAGAATATAAAAAAAGATATTTCAAATTTTGCAGAAACAACCGGAGAAACAGTTATCTATATATCTAATGGACATGGGGTCTGGGAAGCTAGTTTAGTAAATTTATTTAAGCCAAAGGAAAAAGTTTTAGTAATTGCNAATGGGCATTTTGGTAAAAGTTGGGCAAAACTAGCTACTTCACTAGGANTAAATNCCCAAGTGTTAGATTTTGGAAGATGTGCCCCTGGAGATCCAAATAAAATTGAAGAAATACTAAGAGCCGATACTAACAATACCATTAAAGGTCTTTTAGTTGTGCAAGCAGATACCTCNACTTCGGTNTTAAATAATCTCAAGGAGATNGGCGATNCTATAAAAAATACAAANCANCCTTGTCTTTACCTGGTTGACTCCATTGCATCTTTTGGATGTGATCCAGTTGAAATGGATAAGTGGGGAATTGATGTATTGGTAACAAGTTGCCAAAAAGGCCTTATGACACCACCTGGCTTAGCTTATTTAGTCATCAGTAAAAGAGCAGAGACCTTTTCAAAAAACATACCGAACGTTTCTCCCTATTGGGATTGGAAACCTAGGCTCGATCCCGAATTTTTTTATATGAATTTCTTTGGCACTGCCCCCACTCACCTGCTTTATGCACAAAAAGAAGCTTTAAAGATAATGAAAGCAGAAGGTAAGAATGCAATATTTGCCCGACACAAAAAATTAAGAGAACTGGTTACATGTTCTATTAATCACTGGGGGGAAGCAGGACCCTTGAAGCTTAACGTTCCCAACGAAAGCCACAGATCCAATGCTGTGACAACTTTTACAGCAAAGGGTCATAATCTCAGCTTATTNCGGGAATGGGTTGAAAAGCATCTTGGATTAACTATCGGTTTAAGCTTAGGNTTTGACGAAAATGAATTTCTTAATGGAGATTCTGTGGCAAGAATTGGCCATATGGGGCATTTAAATCCTCATATGCTGATAGGAGTTATTTCTTCTCTTGAGGTAGGTCTAAAGGCTTGTCAAATTCCNCATCAGAATTCTGCAACAAAAACATTTCACCAAATTTTAGGAAAGTAACATATTATCGCAACTCTTTGAGAACTTCAGAAAATTCNTTTCTGAAGATATTCATGTCATCCATTGATCCAGCAGAGACTCTTATGCATCTATTTTGAGGATAAGAAAAAGGCATCCTGACAAATATTTTCCTTTTGGCCAACCCTTCCACCACCTTTTTGGCAAAAATATCATCTTTTCTACAATCAATGGCAATAAAATTTGCATAAGTATCTACTGGCAAACATTTGTTTTCAATCGCTATTTCTGACANGNATGAGATTGAACTTTTTACTTTTTTTCTNACTTCAGAAATATGATTTTTATCTTTAANTGATGCGAGTGCTGCCAATTGAGCAGTCCTATTCATACCAAAATGGTTCCTTATTTTATCAAAAGATTTGATTAAACCTTCAGATCCGATCGCATAACCACAACGAGCACCCGCAAGACCATATGCTTTAGAAAAAGTCCTCATCCTTATGATTTTCTGATTTTCCACTTCTATATTTGGAATCAGGTCGGCNTCTAAAAAATCACAATAAGCTTCATCTAAACATAGCAGGCACTCACTCGGAAGCTCTTTTACAAAATCAGCTAAATGATTTGGGTTATTTATTGTACCCATTGGATTATTTGGATTTGAACAATAAACTAGTTTTGCTTTAGTTTTTATCGCTGCNGCCAAAATTGAATTTAAATCCTCTCTATCATCTAAAAACTCTACCTTACTTAATTTTCCCCCAAATCCTATGACATGATAATTAAAAGTTGGATAAGCGCCATTTGTTGTGACTACATTATCTCCAGGGGAAATAAACAGTCGGACAAGATAGCCAAGCAACCCATCTATACCTTCACCTACTACANTATTCTTCATTGAAACATNATGTTTATCTGCTAATGCTCTCCTCAAGTCATAGCTTTCTGGATCTCCATACTTCCAAATATTTTTAGATTCTCTGNCCATTATCTTAATGGCATCATTTGACGGTCCGAAAACACTTTCGTTTGCTCCTAGCCTAGCAAGAAAAGAAAATCCTANATTTCTCTCCTGAGTTTCGGGTCCTACAAAAGGAACACTTTCGGGCAATTTTTTAGTAATATTGGTATATTCTATCATACCTTAAGGGTTGCCAATAAACCTTAGTGTTGTCAATCAGTCATTTGATCTAAACGAAGAATTGATCCTTTAATATTTTCAATTTCTTCTGAGATTTTAACGGTACGTGAACGATTTTCTTCTACTACATTTTTAGGAGCATTATTAATAAATTTCTCATTCTGCAACTTGCTTTCACAAGCCACTCGCTCTTTCTGTAACTTGTCCAAACCTTTTAAAAGCCTAGATCTCTCCAAAGCTATATCAATGACCTCTGAAAGAACTAGATAAAATTCATTAGAATCNACCAAAACAACTACTGAACCTTTTGGAATTGATTTTGTAACAGCTATGGAGGAAATCCTAGCTAAACTCTGAACATGTGGGGCCCAGTCCTCTAATTTCTCCAACTTTTCTTTCTTNACACTTCCCAAAACAACCGGAATCTTAACTCCTGGATCTATACCCATTTCAGAGCGGAGAGATCTAATACTCTGAACAATGTTTATTATCCAATTTATATCCTCTGCTGCTTCAGAAAAAATTAACCTGTTCTTATCAAGAATTGGCCAATCCTCTGTCACAAGTAACTTTGGTGAAAAATTAAATTCTCGCCAAAGTTCCTCCGTTATAAAAGGCATGAATGGGTGAACTAACTTAAGNGTATTTTCAATAATCCAAAGAAGTGTTCCNTTAGTTTCATTAACCAGATCATTGCAATTGTTTTTCATTAATGTTTTTGAAAACTCAACGTACCAGTCACAGAATTTACCCCACACAAATTTATAAAGGTGGTCTGCCGCATCATTGAACCGATATGACTTCAATGATTTGTCGATTTCAAGTTGGGTTTTTACCAACTCTCCAACGATCCATTTATTCACATTATTCTGTATNCTATTAGGGTTAATTTTAGAAGCCGATTTACAATCATGAAATTCTGCAAACCGTGCGGCATTCCATAACTTTGTTCCAAAATTTCTGTAACCCTCTATCCTATTAACTGAAAGCTTTAGATCCCTACCCATCGCAGCCATAGAAGTAAGTGTAAACCTAACAGAATCGGCTCCGTAGTCATCAATTAAATTTAAAGGGTCTAAAACATTTCCAAGAGACTTGGACATCTTTTTTCCCTTTTCATCACGAACTAAGGCATGAACATATACCTCCCTAAATGGCACCTTATTTACAACTGCCAATTGCATCATCATCATTCTTGCCACCCAAAAGAAAATAATATCAAATCCAGTGACNAAAACCGTTGTTGGAAAATAATTNTCCAAGTCTTTTGTTTNTTCAGGCCATCCAAGAGTACCTATTGGCCATAGGCCAGATGAAAACCACGTGTCTAGTACATCTGGATCCCTTTCCAAGTTTTTTCCAGGAGCCATCTTTTGAGCTTCTTCTGCATTGTGAGCACAATATTCATTCCCATCATCATCATACCAAATGGGAATTTGGTGTCCCCACCAAAGTTGACGAGAAATACACCATGGTTCAATATTTTCTAACCAGTGAAAATATACCTTCTCNTCTTGCTTNGGATATATTCTTGTTTCACCGGTCTTAACAGCATTGATAGCAGGCTCCACAATTTTTTGGGTATCCACAAACCATTGATCCGTTAACATTGGTTCAATCACAGCCTTTGATCTATCCCCAAACGGTTGGGTTATCTTTTTTTCCTCAGTTTTAATTAGCAAGCCCTCTTGCTTCAAATCCTTAATCGCTAGTTTTCTCACTTCAAAACGATCAATTTTTTGATACCTTTCTGGGATTATATCATGCTCTAAGAAAGTTCCCTTTTTATCCATTATCACTATCAAATCAAGATTATGCCTTTTAGCAACTTCATAATCATTGAAATCGTGAGCACCTGTGATCTTCACGGCTCCAGACCCAAATTTTGGATCCGCATATTCATCTGCTATTATAGGAATGGTCCTTTTCGAAAGAGGTAATATTACCTGTTTACCAATGACATTTTTGTATCGCTCATCTTTAGGGTGTACTGCAACTGCACTATCACCAAACATAGTCTCAGGCCTTGTAGTAGCAATCGAAATGTAATTTCTTTCCTCCTCAAAAATCACTTCTCCAAGTTCATCTTTTTCTTGATATTTATAGGTCTCTGAATCAGAAAAATAATATTTTATGTGCCANAAATGACCATCTACTTCTATATTTTCAACCTCAAGATCTGATATTGCGGTTTCAAAATGTGGATCCCAGTTTACTAACCTTCTTCCTTTATAAATTATTCCTTTTTTGTATAAATCAACAAAAACAGATATNACAGCATTATGGAAACCAGGGTCCATAGTGAACCGATTTCTGTCCCAATCGCAAGAGGCCCCAAGCCTTTTTAATTGATCAATAATAGTGTTTCCAGAAATCTTTTTCCATTCCCAGACTTTCTCNAAAAATCTATCTCTCCCTAACTCTTCCCTTCCTGGCTTTCCGCTTTGCAGCAAATCACGNTCTACAACCATCTGNGTTGCAATTCCTGCATGATCTTGTCCTGGCTGCCAAAGAGTATCAAAACCTCGCATTCGATGCCATCTTACTAAAATATCTTGCANAGTATTATTAAATGCGTGCCCCATGTGAAGACTGCCTGTAACGTTCGGTGGAGGTATTAAAATACAAAAGCTCTCCTTGCCCTCTTTGGCATTTGAGCCAGCACTAAATGCTTTTTNCTCTAACCAAATATTGCTTATTTTTGGTTCAACTTCTTTAAAATTAAAAGTTTTACTTAAAGCCATTGAAAATTCCTCCAGAAGAAAGGTATTAAATAAGTTTACAAAAAGTGCAACACTTTCTAATCAAAGTTCTTCAACAACAATTATTTTGTTTGCAGTTAGATCTGTAAGATTAATTGCTACTGATGATTTCAAGCTAAGGGCCAGCTTTGCAAGGAATAAATCATAGACAAGGATTATTTTTCAAGCTTTTTTATTTCCTCAGCTACTATTCTTCTAATTAACTCTTCCAACTCCTGCATACTCATAGAAAGATTTTCTTTTTTACTTTGAGCGCTACTAACCTGCATATCCTTAGTCAGTAAAAATGCAGATCTTTTAGTTGAAGAAACTTCTTGCACCTTTCTTTCTTTAGCTTCGTCAATTACAGCTGTTTTTATATCTTGCATTATATCAGAGATCTCAGACTGCGACGGATGCCTTTTTGAAACATCTTCAGCTTCATCTAATTTGGAACTTGAAATGTCCTCTACTTCTAAAGCTTCTGATGATTTATTTTCCGAATNTTTATTCATATAATCACCAATCACCAGTTCCTGAAGAAAATTAACTTCTTGTCTTAAGCTCGAATAAAAAGCCTATATTTAATCTACTAAACTTCCCAAATTATTCAAAATCTCCCTTAAAGGATTACTAACCTTACTTTTATAAACTTTATCTTTTTCCATGGGGGTTAATTTTGGTCCCTTTAATTCAGGGTCAAAAGGTTTCACATCTAATTCCAGAGAAATAGCATCAAGTTTTCCAATGGAGGCTAGCAAACTATAGACGGCAAATTTCACATCTCTTTCTGCAGAAGTTAAATCCGATCTAGATCTGAGTAAATTTTGCTCAGCTATACTGAGTTCCAAATTACTTCTAGCTCCAAGTTCAAACTCTTTTTTTATNCCATCATAGGCTAAACTTGAAGCTCCAACTTGCAGAANCCTTGCTTCTACAGTTGCCTCAGAAACTTTTAAACTGTTCCAACCAATCTCTATGTTTTGCTCTACTATCCTTTTTTGTTTACTNAGGCGAACCTGAGCACTTTCCATAGCCAACAGCCCCTGCCGCTGCCGNCTCACTAAATTTCCTCCAGAGAAAATTGGAATACTTGCAGAAATTCCAATGCTACCGGTATTACCTTTTAGTGAATTACTGTCTGAATTTTGGATTGACCCTGAAATTGTTACATTTAGACCCCTTGATGCTCTAATTTGCTTATATTGTTCTTNACTGGCCAGAAAATCAGCCATTGCAGTTAAAATTAGAGGGTGTTTAGCCAGACCTATTTCCATTGCCTCCCCGAGATCATTTGGAATTTTCGGCATGTCTTCTGGTTCCATTATAGTCTTTGGAGCTTCAATTCCTATCTGAGTTTTATACACTTCTTCCGAAGAAATTAGAGCTCCTTTCCGAGCTGAGTGCTCAGCCTTTGCAGATTCAAATGCTGCCTCTCGTTCGGCTAAATCTGTTCTAGTTGCAGAACCTAAAGCAAATCTGTTTTTTATGGCATCAACTTGCTCACCGATGACTTTAAGGTTATTTTCACTAATTTCAGTTAATTTTCTATCCCTAGCAACATCCAAATAAGCTTTAATTGATGAAAGCAAAGTTTGTTGCTCCTGAGACTTTAAACTAAATCTTGCAGACCTTATTCCGTCTTCNGAAGCTCTAACTCCACTTANTATTCTGCCACTTGAAAATAATGTATACTCACCCCCTACCCTAATGGTGTTAGTATCACTTTCAGTATCAAAATCATTGTTCGTGCTTGTATAACTACGTTGGCTTGAGGCGCTTAATGATACACTAGGATAACGAGCTGCCTTAGCCTGGGTTAAATTCTCATTAGTACTTTCCAAAGACTTACGTGCAATAATGAGATCCGGATTATTTAAATACGTAAACTCTAGGGCTTTTCTAAAGTTGTCTTCACCAGAGTATCCATAACCAATAATAGATGGAATAATTACTAAAGAAAGTAACAGCCTATTTAATATTCTTACCACTACAAATTACTCCTGCGTTTGATTCTGAGTTATACCTGAAAAACCTATCAATCTCCAGATGAGATAAGCTTCAGAGCAAAGTTTCTTTAATGAACTCTAAAACTCAAATCCTCNTTCAACTTTAAACTCACTTAAATAGGCAACATTAGCNTCAAACTGATAAGTCCAATTCATCCCTGCTTCAGTTTTAAACCCTGAATAACATTGCTTAACTCCCTCCCTCTGGAAAACTACCAAAGCCTTTCCCCCAACTTTCAACTGATCTTTAAATTCTTCAGGNAAATAATCTATAGCTAACTGAATNAATATNCCCTCATAAGGAGCATGCTCTTTAACACCTTCAGTAANTGAATTTTTCGCAACTATTACATTGTCNAAACCTAACTCTGTAAATATTTTCTCACGTCCTGAAGATAATTCAGGATTTTCAAGCATAACAACTGCCTGGCTCAACCTTGCAAGAATTGCTGTAGAATAGCCCATTACGCAACCAACATCTAAAATCAACTCATTTGGATTTGGATCAAAAGTATCTATCATCTTGCCCAAAAATCGAGATTCTATAATCTCTCTTTCACAGGCAGCTGGTATAGCTATTTCATTATATGCATGCGCAATATTTTCCGGAGGAACAAACTTCTCTCTAGGAATTTCAAACATGGCATTTAGCAACNTTTTATTAGTAACGTCAGAAGGCATAACTTGGTTTTTGACCATATTCTTCCTAGCAGTATTAAAATCCACTTTTTTTCCCTAAATTTTGCACATATTGAAAAAGAGAATATAACTATATTTTTTAGTATTACAATTCAATGCTATTAAAGAATTTATAATATAGACTTATACCAATTCTTTGGATACAGATTAAGTTGTAAGGCGACGTGGCGGAATGGTTACGCAGCGGATTGCAAATCCGTCTATACCGGTTCGATTCCGGTCGTCGCCTCCAAGCACTCAAAATGGGGGAGCAGATGAAATTAAGCGGGAAAACAGCAGTAATTACTGGAGCAGCTTCNGGTTTCGGGAAAGGCATAGCTGAAAAGTTTTCACAAGAAGGGGCCAAAATAATTTTAGCTGATTTAAACAACGAGCTAGTGGAACAAACTGCCAAAAATATCAATCAGGACTGGCAGCATGTGGATGTAGCAAATTCAAATAGCATGAAGAGTTTATCAGAATATATTATAAAAAAATATGGNAGTATTGATATAATGGTAAATAATGCTGGAATTACCCATTTGCCAATGCCCTTAGAAGATCTAAGTGAAGAAGAGTTTGATAAAGTTTTTGCTGTAAACGCCAAGTCCGTATTTTTTTGTGGAAAATATTTCGTACCTCATATGAAAAAAAGTAAGAGAGGTTCTATACTTAACATTGCTTCAACAGCNGGGCTTTCCCCAAGGCCTAACCTGAATTGGTATAACGCTTCAAAGGGATGGATGATAACGGCNACAAAGACTATGGCTGTTGAATTAGCTACTCATAATATTCGGGTCAATGCTTTAGCACCGGTGGCTGGAGAAACTCCATTACTTAAATCTTTTCTAGGCGAAGATACTCCTGAGCGAAGAAATGCCTTTTTGTCGACCATTCCTTTAGGCAGATTTTCAACTCCAGAGGACTTAGCCAATACTGCGTGTTTCATTTGCTCCGACGAAGCTAGTATGATTACCGGCGCTGTGCTTGAAGTGGATGGAGGAAGGTGNATTTGAATATTATAAAGGCATCTAATAATAGCCTTTCGATAAAGGCGAGAACNTATAATAACAGCACAAATGTCGTTCCTAACGCCCCATACTAAAGAACTCTCTATTCGGTCGCATATTTCCAAAATTTGCCAATCTATTACTCATTCCAAAAAATGCAGAAATTGATGCTATATCCCAGATATCTTCATCACTAAAATTAAATGAATATAACTTCTGATAGTCATCTTCTGATATTTTATCTGAATCATTTGTGACCTTTACAGCAAAATCTAGCATCGCTATCTCACGTTCTGACAAATCTGCTTTTCTNTAGTTGATAGCTATTTGATCTGCTATAGTAGGATTTTTTGTTCTAATTCGAAGCACAGCACCATGTGCCACAACACAGTATTGGCAGTTATTTTCTGCGGAAGTAGCTACCACTATCATTTCCTTTTCTGCTTTAGTAAGTCCACGCTCTTCTTCCATTAATGTTTTATTAAAAGAAAAAAATGCTCTAAATTCCTCAGGTCGCCTNGATAAAATCAAGAAGACATTTGGAACAAATCCCATCTTTTCCTGGATCTTTAAAATCTCTTTTCTAATATCTTCCGGAAGACTNCTTATTTCGGGAATAGGAAACCTGCAAATTTTATCGCCATGACTTGTCATATTTTTTCTTTCTTGTTTTTATTTTATCTTAATAATNTTTTCAGCTGATCAATGTATTTTGAAACAAATTTTATAAAACTATTATTAGGTTGTTGCGAGGAAATTCTTTCTTTCAGCACATCTCCCGCATCTATATACGAAGATGATAATTCTTGGATAACAGCATGGCCACAAAATGGGACATGTACCTCTGAATAACCTCCTTCATGCGCAAAAACAATTCTATCATCACAAAAAATGTTAGCAGCTTCCATAACTCTTCTAGTCATTTCTTTGAAGGTATCTGCATAACACATCATCCTACTCAGAGGATCAACTCCCGAAGCATCATACCCGCAAGCNACAATTATTATGTCTGGTGAATATTTCTTAATTTCNGGCAAGANNAACTTTTCAACNGCCTCAATATAATTTTGATGCCCAGTACCTGGNGGCAAAGGGATATTCAGATTAAAACCCTCNCCNAGACCTGCTCCACGATCTTCAAAATTTCCAGTATNAAGCGGGTAATTTCTTTCTTGATGGATTGAAATAGCATAAACATCATTCCTTTGATAAAAAATTTGTTCGGTGCCATTTCCATGGTGAACGTCCCAATCCAAAACTAAGACTTTTTCTACACCTAATTCTCTTTTACAAACTTCGATGGCGATAGCTATATTGTTTAATAAACAAAAACCATTAGGAAAGTCTGGAAGACAGTGATGGCCAGGAGGTCTAGAAAGCGCATATGCATTTTTTATTTTACCAAGTAAAACGCTTTTTGTTGCCTCAATAACGAGCCCAGCTGATTGGCTAGCAATCTCAAAACCACCTGTCCCGAATGGAACTCTTAGTCCCATCTCTCCACCACCGTTATCACTCAATTCTTTAAACTTTTTAAGATAAGATTCTGGGTGAACAGTCCTTAACTCATCAAAAGAAGCCAAAGGGCTCGAGCATGCATCCAATTCTTTTATCAATCCTGTAACTTCAATAAGGTTCTTCAACCTTCGTTTTGTTTCTGGATTTTCTGGCAAACCTCCACTTGAAAGAGGTTCCACTAGTTCTCCAACAGGAACAGTTAGCGCATAATTGCCGCCAGCGTGCCAAAAACACTTCTCATCAAAGAAGAATCCCGTTTTACCCATTATAAGCAATCGCCTCCTATAACACCCTAACTAACACTATCAAATGCCACTTTTTAGCAAATATTGCTATTTTTATTTATTGAATGAAAGGGTAAATTTAATTAATTAATTTATTTCTTTCCTTGACCATTTTAACTTCTAAGGTAATGCTTTTATTATAAAAATTATAAAGTTTTACAAACTTACAAGAACAAGGAGATCAAAATGAAAAAAATTATATCTATAGGGATCTTTTTGGCTTTAATAGCTCTTCCGCTTAAAGCCGCAGATCTTGGAGGACAAGTTGTGAGCATTGGCTCTGACACTACGTATCCTCCTCATGAATTTATTGAAGATGGAAAAGTGGTTGGCTTTGACGTCGACGTAGTAGCAGAAATATGTAAGCGCATTAATTGTGAACCTAACTGGGTTACAACAGCATGGGATGGAATTTTTCCCAAACTAGCTAGTGGTGAGTGGGATATGGTTGTATCAGGAGTAACGATCACTGATGAACGAGATAAAATCGTCGATTTCTCTGATCCATACATAATTATTCAACAAGGAATTTTGATGAGAGTTGATGATGCGGACGGAGCTAGCCTAGATGATTTTCAATCTGGCTCAATGGTGCTTGCTTCACAAACTGGAACTACAAATGCTCAGCTAGGTGAAGAGTTAGTAGGTAGAGACAACCTTAAACTTTTTGAAGCATTTAATAATGCTGTTTTAGCTCTTCAAAATGGCGATGTTGACGGAGTTATTATCGACGGCACAGCTGCCGTGTCTTACGAGCAGGAATACGCTGGAGAGCTAACTGTAGGAGTAAGCGGCTTAGCTTCCGATCCTTTAGGACTTGTTTTCCAAGAAGGTAGTGCCTTAGTAGATGATTTCAACGAAGGCTTAGCTGAAATAATAGCTGATGGAACCGTAGATAAATTAATTATGAAATGGTTTGATTCCTAATTGATATAGCCAAAACTAGTAAAAGGCCCTAAAGAAAACTTAGGGTCTTTTACAAAAGGTAATTTCTTACATGAAAACATTGATGCATTACCTTAAGGAAGCAAGGGCTAGCAACTTGGTTTTTGCGGCCCTTTTGCCTTTTATTATCTACTTTATAATGAGTTCAAGAAACTATGGAACAGCTTTAAAAGTAGTATTAGGCATTGAAGAAAATGCACTCTCACTTTTATTTGTTTTTATTATTGGTTCAATAGCGGGGCTCCTAGGGTTATGGGCTTTAATAAACTTAAATTTTTCCCTTAGACCAGATATAAAAATACACCTGGAAAATAAAGGCAGGTTCAATGCAAAGCTATGTTTTTCTATCCAGCTTCTTTTCTTGGTAATCTTAAGCTTAACCTCGCTAACAGATGAATTCTTATATTCTATTTTAATAAACTGGGGAAATCCGAGAGATTACCCATGGATAATAATTGTCGACCAAAATTATTCAATTACAGATGAAACAAAGGCTACTGCTTCCCAAATATTAGAATTTTGGCTACGAGCATCTCTAATTATACCAGCTATTTCATTATTCTTGAGCTTTTCACCAAAAGAGCTCCTTAAAAGCTATATTGGCAAAGGCTTAAGGTTAGTAATCTTTTTGTTAAATTTCTTCTTTTCATTTTATATGCTTTTAGTTTCTCACGCAGGCTATTCCGTTGGCTTGATGACCTGTCTCAGAGCCGCATTTCTTGCTTATTTTCTGGCTAGCGTTTTAGGACTAGTTTGGGCTATCCTCACAAACTTACAGCCGTCAAAGAAAAGCAGTATAATTACTACATTTGTTGGAATATTTTTGATTATTTTTTCAATCTTCCAATTTGCCCAACCAAAAATTGATGTTTCCTTAGTTGGTTCTACTGATGGAAGAATCGGAATTATCAAAGGCACGCCTCAATCGGTAACAGATACTATCAGATATGGTGAATTTACGGCAGAAAAACAGGACAGCTTGATTAAAATCAGGTCTACAAAATCAATAGAGCAGACATTGAAAATTCTTGACAGTGGTAAGCTCTCAGGGGCACTTTTGCCGTCAGAAAATGTTAATGATTACCCTGTTTTATGGACTACCAAGTATCTTCCAGTTCTAAATAAAAACCTTGGTATTACTTCAGGTATTGTTGGGACCGTCTTACTATTACTTGTCGGTGTAGGGATAATATCTGGAATGCATCCTCTACATGTATTTTCAGACTTTTTTGTTGATACAATTCGGGGCGTGCCTATGCTTGTTTTAGTCTTATACGTCGGCTTACCCCTTGCTGGTGCAATCAAAAATGCCTCATACGAATACATAGACATGAGCATAATGGTTAGAGGCGTATTAGCCATAGGCATTGGCTATTCAGCCTATATGGCCGAAATATTTAGAGCAGGGATTGAGGCAGTTCCTAAAGGTCAAATCGAAGCAGCAAAAACTATAGGGTTAAGGGACTGGCAAATAGCGCGATTTATTGTATTGCCACAAGCTATAGCAATAATTTTACCAGCACTTGGAAATGAATTTATAGCTATGCTTAAGGATACTGCTTTGCTATCAGTACTATCTTTAAGAGACCTAACACAGCGTATGAGAGAGTATCAAGCAGCTACATTTCAGGCTTTCCCTGCATTTAATTCAGCTGCTTTGATCTACATTATTCTTACTCTGATAGCTGCCAGTAGCATCAAATCAATTGATAAGATAATAAACAAAAAAAATATTAGAAAAGAATAATGAAAAATGGAATAGAGGTTCTCGATAGCTCTTACTCCTGGCTAAGGTTATTTTTTACTCTAATCGTTGCTACAGTAGGGAATGCAGGGATGTGGATAGTTATCCTTGTTTTGCCTGAAATACAGGATACTTATTCTATCTCGAGATCTACTGCATCTATCCCTAACACCCTTACTATGATAGGTTTTGGGCTTGGAAACCTGTATTTTGGACGAGCTGTAGATAAATACGGTGCATTTTACGTTGTAATAATAGCTGCTATACTAAATGCCATTGGATTTTATTTTGCCTCGATTAGTACTACTTTATCTGCAAACTCCGTATGCCACATTCTAATTGGGTTTGGAACCGGGGCAAGTTTCGCTCCACTAGTTGCAGATGTCTCTTTATGGTTTAAAAAGAGACGCGGCGTAGCGGTGGCGATTGCATCAAGTGGAAATTATTTTTCAGGAGCAGTCTGGCCGTTCATGCTAGGCGGCGTTCTTGAAACGCAAGGTTGGGAAACTGTTTACCATTATTTAGCAATGATAAGCATTTTCGCTATGATTCCCCTAGCTGCATTGCTAAGAAGGAAAATTCCTGAAGCAGTAATCTCGCAAGACAATGCAAATGCTCTGAATAAAATTTCTTCTATTGGGCTCTCAAGATCTCTTTTAATTATTTTACTTTCATTTGCTGGCTTTGGGTGTTGTGTAGCAATGTCAATGCCTCAAATCCACATTGTTGCTCTTTGCACAGATCTTGGTTTTAGTCTTAGAGTAGGCTCAGAAATGTTATCGCTAATGTTAATTGGAGGAATAATATCTCGGTTTCTCTCTGGAATTCTTTCTGACTATGTAGGTGGTGTTTATACATTATTACTGGGCTCAACACTTCAGTGCATTAGCTTGTTTTTATTTATGCCCTTTGATGGCTTAGTACCTCTTTACGTTGTAAGTTTAATTTTTGGTTTGTCACAAGGTGGTATTGTCCCTAGCTACACAATGATAATTCGTGAGTATGTCCCCGCTAGTGAAGCTGGAACGAAGGCAGGACTAGTTCTGATGATGACCATTTTAGGCATGGCTTTTGGGGGATGGGTTTCAGGTCTAATTTATGATTTAAGCGGATCTTATCAGATAGCATTATGGAATGGTGTATTATTTAATGTAATGAATATTGTGATTATCTTATATATATTTTTTAGGACAAATAAATTACGCTCTGAACAAACTGTTATCGCATAGGCTTTTTATACTACCACCTAAGGCTCATACAACTTAATCCAGCATCTACTTTCCCAACCTCATCAACGGTTAAAAACCTTAAGTCATATCGCTGTGATAGCAAAAGGTCAGTTTTTTCAAAACCATTTGGGACAAAAAGTGTTTCATTAACCCTTAGAGAATTTGCAGCCACTTCCTCGCCAATGGGAACCTTAATAATTTCATAATTTTTTCCCGCAAAAAAACCAGTCTCATAAAGTTTTTCAGTACAAAATATAGTATTTTCATCGAGTAAACAGCAGTCAGATTTAAAATGAAGCACTCCAGGGGGTGTGATGGCTATCTCAGAAGTAACCCCCAACTTTGAAAGCTTTTCAGATAGTGAGTTGGCTCCAACTTTATCAGTTCTATCTGAAAGGCCTATTATACAGTGATTTCCTATGCGAAGAACATCACCTCCTTCAACAGTACCTTCTTCGACAAATAATACTATTTCGAATTGATTGGCTAATTCTAAAGCCAACGAACCCTTCTCACCAAATCTAGATTTAGCACCAGGCCTCAAAACAATACACCCATTGGAAAATGTCAATGCTGGATCTTCAACAAACATACTGTCTGGAAATTCCTCTAGTGGAGGCAATGTTATCACATTCAAGCCTATAGATTTTAAGGCATCTTTATAAGCCGAATGTTCTTTCAAAATTTCTCCATAATCTGGAGAAATTTCTTTAGAACTAATAGCATTCGCCACACTTTTTGAAGGTGTTCTTAACAATGCATTTTTAAAATCAAAAGCCATAAATACCTAAAAATTTTTCTGAAATTAATTATGTCTCTTTAGTTAAAATAGTAAAGTTCAAGTTATAGCAGTTAGGTACTTTATTATAAGATATTTTTATTGAGATAAATTTTATTTTTGATACTGTGGCTGTACAGATTGTTATTCTCTGATAATGAATGTCCGGGTACTGGTATTCTCCGTGACGAATGCCTCTAGCTAATGAGGTAAAATTGACCCAAATGAACAAGAATTTTAAGAGTTTTTCTAATATTACGAGGAGGGTTCTAAAGCTTGGATCCGAAAAATGGATTCCCCATGTAAAAGCAAGAGAAATGGAAAAGAATACGCCAGATCTTATTATTTTAACTATTGGAGAACCAGATATTCCAGTGAACAAGAAACTAGTAAAGATTTGCTCTGATTCTATGAAAAAAGGAAGAACAAGATATTCGAGTGGCAGAGGCGAACCTAATCTAATCGAAGCCCTTTCTTCTAAATATTCTAAATCAACCGGATCTAAAATTAAGCGAGAAAATATCCTTTGCTTTCCTGGAACTCAAACAGCTCTTTTCATAGCAATGATGGGATTAGCAGAAAAAGGTGATGAGGTTTTGGTGGGAGATCCTCTTTATGCAAGTTATGAGGGCGTCATTGAGGCTACAGGCGCTAAGATGGTTAAGGTGCCATTACAAAAGGAAATAGGGTTTTCTATGACTGCAGAAGCATTGGAAAAAGCAATTACTCCTAATAGCAAAGTTTTATTGTTAAATTCTCCACATAATCCCACTGGTGCAGTACTAACCAAAAAAGAAATTGAAGTGATCGGGGATATTTGTTTGAAAAACAATATTTGGATTATTTCTGATGAAGTTTATGCTGACCTAATATATGAGCAACACCCACCTCTAAAATTTTCATCACCGTTGGATTTTGAAAAATTTAAAGTTAATACTGTAGTTGTTTCTAGTATTTCTAAATCCCATGCGGCTCCTGGTTTTAGGAGTGGCTGGGTTATAGGGCCCTCGGAATTTTGCAGTCAATTATTACCCCTATCCGAGACAATTCTTTTTGGAAATCAACCTTTCATTGCTGATATGACAGCCTATGCCTTAGAAAATGAAACAATTACTGCTAAAACTATGCGTAAAGATTACAACCGAAGAGCAAAGATAGTTTTAGACTCTTTTAGAGGAATTAACTCTTTAAATCCTTTTAAGCCAAATGCTGGGATGTTTATAATGGTAGATATCTCAAATACTGGAAAATCCAGCGAGGATTTCACGTCATTACTCCTAGAGAAAGAACATGTAGCTACTATGCCGGGAAGTTCATTTGGAGATCAAGCAAAAGATTTTATAAGGATGAGCCTTACTGTTCCAGATGAAATGGTCAAGGAAGCTTGTGAAAGAATGAAACATTTTGTTTTAAACTCTTAATTATGTATTGGAGTAAGTAATGGCATATACGGTAGGGGAAATCATCATTGAAACTCTCACTGATCTAGGTGTTCAGTTAGTATTTGGCATTCCAGGCGTTCACTCAGTTGAATTATATCGAGGGTTAGCTCAGAATAATATTCGCCACATAACACCTAGACATGAGCAAGGAGCTGGCTTTATGGCTGATGGTTATGCCCGAAGATCAGGAATGCCAGGTGTATGTTTTGTAATCACAGGACCGGGCTTAACGAATATTATTACCCCTATGGCTCAGGCCTATGCAGACCGAATACCAATGCTTGTAATTTCTACAATAAACCCAACACCTGAATTGGGAAAAAATTCTGGATTATTGCATGCTCTTCCTGATCAATCGAAACTGGCCAAATCAGTGTCGCTAAAATCATATACTATCACTAACCCTAAGAACGCGTCCAAAATTGTTAGCAAAGCTTTCTTTGAGACCTTAGGTTCAAGAAAAGGTCCAGTTCATATTGAAATTCCAACAAACATTCTGGAAGAAAGAATTTCTAATGTGGCTCGCAATATAGGCTCCCCAATTCGCTTAATATCAAAAAAATTTAAGAGTGACTTACTAAAGTTTGTAAAAGCAGTTGAAAGTGAAGAAAGCACATTAATTTTTGCAGGAGGTGGAGCAGTTAACGCCTCAGAAGAACTGTCTGAGTTGAGTGAAAAACTTTGTGCTCCTGTGATACTGACAATAAATGCAAGAGGATTAATGTCTTCAAGCTCTATGGCATTACCTGCCTCCCCCAGCCTCCCTGTTGTTCGAAATTTTATTAAGAATTATGATATAGCAATAGTCATAGGCAGTGAATTAGGTCCGACAGATTACGATATGTTTGGAACTGGAGAAAAATTAAAATTTAAGAAAATAATACGAATAGATACTGACCCCAATCCGAATACTGGGACACCAAAAATTAACTTAAATATTACTCANGATAGCAAANTGTTCTTACAAGAAATTAATCGCTATCTTTTAGAAAAAAACTTAANNCGAAAAAGATTNAAATCAGATGTTGAAAAAATGGTTTCAAATACTAAGNCACAAATTAGAANAAACTTAACNGACCTTGAAAAAAAATCTATTGCCTTAATAGAGGGCATTTATTTATTATTACCAAAAGCAGTAATTGTAGGGGACAGTACAAAACCAGTTTACGCAGGAAATGATTTCATTAACCCTCCCGGTCCAAAAACTTGGTTCAATGCTGCTACCGGNTTTGGAGCCTTAGGATATGCCCCACCTTCGGCGATTGGAGCACAAATTGCCGACCCTGAATCACAAGTAATATGTCTGGTTGGAGATGGTGGTTTNCAATTTTCTTTGACAGAAATAGGATCAGCATTGGACGAAAACTTGCCCATAATTTATNTAATCTGGAATAATCACGGGTATAAAGAAATCTCTGATTTTATGGATAGCAAAAATATTNAAAGAATTGGAGTAACTCCATCACCACCTAATTTTAAATTTATTGCNGAAGCATATTCAATTCCCTACTTTCATCTAACAAAAATCAGTAGCCTCCGAAAAATTTTGGATAAAGCAACAAAAAAGATGAGAGAAAAAGAATTTAAACCATGTATAATTGAGGTAGATGANCATAATTTTTCTTTAGGTTCCCAGAATAGTGGTTAGAAAAGAAGATAATAAAAATGAACTGCTTGACATCGAAGTAATACCTGACCAAGGCATTGTTTTAAGTGACGGAACCAGACTTTCAGCAAAAGTATGGCGTCCTAAAGATTATGCTAAGAAAAAATATCCAGTAATTTTGGAATACATTCCTTATAGGAAAACAGATGGAACCCAGGTAAGAGATGCTCTAACCCATCCGTATTTTTCTGAAAGGGGTTATATTTGTTTGCGAGTGGACTTGAGAGGTAACGGTGATAGTGAGGGACTACTTTTTGATGAATACACTGAAACTGAACTTAGTGATGCCGAGGAAGTTATAAGCTGGGCAGCCAGTCAAAGCTGGTCCAACGGAAATGTTGGAATGATGGGAATTAGTTGGGGAGGATTTAATAGCCTGCAACTTGCAGCTAGAAAACCAAAGGCCCTAAAAGCTATCATTACTTTATGTTCCACTGTTAACCGCTATACAGATGATATCCATTATAAAGGTGGGTGCCTTCTAAATGAAAATTTGGGTTGGGGAGCGACTATGCTTTCCTTTTCCTCTAGACCACCTGACCCTCTTTTTGTAGGCGAACGGTGGCGAGAGCTATGGTTGGAAAGGTTGGANCAACAACCACATTTGTCTCCTATTTGGCTTCAACATCAAAGTAGAGACGAGTATTGGAAGCACGGTTCGATTTGCGAAGATTATTCAAAAATAGAGGCTCCAACTTTAGCTATAGGTGGTTGGGGGGATGCTTACAAGAATGCAGTTCCCGCACTGCTTGAAAACCTNTCCTGCCCCAGGAAAGGTATAATNGGACCATGGGTCCATAAATACCCNCATTTTGCAGTTCCTGAGCCACGAATTGGATTTTTACAAGANNCTCTCAGATGGTGGGACAAGTGGTTAAAAAATATAGATAANGGTGTNGANAAAGATCCAGATTATAGACTTTATGTTATGGATGGCATTCCCCCAAAAACNTCGTATGAAACTCGTCCGGGAAATTGGATAAAAGAAGAAGAATGGCCATCAAAAAATATTTCTTTTAAAAATTTTGAATTAGCAGCCCAAAATAAATTAATAACTCAGGGAAAAAATAAAAATCNCAACTCCTCACTTGGAAGAATTAATTCTACCCAAATCTGTGGCTTAAGTAGTGGCGAATACTGCGCTATCTGGCTAGGACCCGAATGGCCAGGNGACCAAAGATTTGATGANAGTCTCTCACTTTGTTTTGACTCAGACCAAATGGACCTAAAAGCAGATATTGTTGGAGCCCCAATAATAAAACTTAGAATAAAAGCTAATAAACCTTTTGGTCAAATTGCCGTGAGATTGTGTGACGTTGCACCTGACGGCACGTCAAGTAGAATTACATACGGTGTTTTAAATCTTAAATTTATAAATGGTTTCGAGNAATCTAAACCATTAGTTTTAAATAAGGAAACGGAGTTAAGTTTTGAGCTTGATCATATTGCCTACCGTTTGCCTAAACAACATAAACTTAGAGTGGCCATATCGAATACATATTGGCCGCTAATATGGCCTGAACCTGAAAGCGCTGAGATAGAGNTTTTAAAAGGATCCTTAAAACTACCAACAAGGACTCAATCAATNACAGATGAATGGATTTTTCCAGAACCTATATTGGCNCCGGAGTGGAAGCATAAAAAATTAAGAAAGTCTAAAAATAGTAGAAAAATTTNGATAGACTACGAGACCGGTGTCACTAGTGTAATCATTAAAGATGACTTCGGATCAAACAGGGATCTAGAAAATGGGTTGGTAATTTCCAGTAAAGCAGAAGAAATTTGGTCGATTCACCCCAATGATCCATTATCAGCATTTGGTAAAACCCATTGGACGGAAGAAAGANCAAGAGATGAATGGTCGATCCGGACNGANACATATTCAACAATGACTTCCGATAAGGATTTCTNTTATTTAGAAAGCCGAGTGGAAGCATTTGAGAATNATAAGAACNTTTTTGAAAAGAAAATGAATAAAAAGGTAAAACGTTTACTTTAAAATCAGTTTGTGTCCCAGNACTTGGTAGATTATTACATAATCCTCTTTTAAAAATAAACTTTCCAATTTATTAGAAAAAGGGGGTGGAGCTTTATTAAAAGGCAAAGTAAACTACATANTAATAATCTATAATATAATTCTTAAAGGTGAGAAGTTTGCATCCAATTGTAATAACNGTACTACAAAGACTAGCACTTGGAGTACTTACACTTTTTTTGGTAAGTCTGGTAATATTTCTTTCTATAGACTTTCTGCCAGGAGACTTTGGAGAGGCTCTCCTAGGACAATCTGCCAGAGAAGATACAGTCGCAGCTTTCAGAAAAGAACTAGGTTTAGATAAGCCTATACTTGTTCGTTATTTTGATTGGGTTGGAGGAGTAATGACTGGAGACCTTGGAACATCTTTCTCTGGTCGAAATGCCTCAGGAATAGACCGTTCGAGAACTGTAGCCGAGTTAGTTGCACCAAGACTTAACAACACTCTATTTCTAGCCCTNACAGCTGCTATTATAGCCGTTCCACTATCTTTAATTCTTGGAATTACTAGTGCCCTTTATAGGGGATCTTTTTACGACCGCGTAGTAAATGTCAGTACACTAACNGCAATATCATTTCCAGAATTTTTTGTTGGCTATATTCTAATTTTACTCTTAGCTACTCTCTTCCCCATTTTCCCATCATTAGCTAATATCGATGTTTCAACACCTTTCTGGGAAAAATTATCAAAGATAGCTTTGCCTGCAATGACATTAACACTCGTAATTGTTGCCCACATGATGAGGATGACAAGAGCAGCAATCATTAATTTGTTAGCGAGTCCTTATATCGAAATGGCCCGCCTAAAAGGTGCGTCAGCTACGGAAATAATCTTGAAACATGCTTTGCCTAATGCGTGGGCGCCCATAGCAACAGTAATAGCATTTAACCTTGCCTATCTCGTCGTGGGCGTCGTAGTAGTGGAGGTCGTTTTTGTATACCCCGGTATTGGCCAATTAATGGTAGACTCTGTTACCGTTAGAGATGTNCCAGTGGTTCAAGCTTGNGCCTTAATCTTTGCTGCAACTTATATCATTTTNAATTTAACTGCTGATATAATTGGTATTATCACAAACCCAAGAATTCTCCATCCTAGGTAGAGCTAATGAGCGAAGATAAAATACCCCAAGATTATTCAGCAAAATCTGAAGTCGGCTTTGTAAGAGTACGAAGGACAAAATTTCAAAGAACTCTGATTGATCTTAAAAAAGCACCCCCTACTGCTTTGTTAGGAATGATTATTATATTGACTTACATTATTGTTGCACTATTTGCTCCGCAAATAGCCCCTTACGGAGAAGCNGAAGTATTTATGGTTCCTTACGCNCCATGGGGTGGGGANCATATTCTTGGAACAGACCAGATTGGAAGAGATATATTTACAAGATTAATATATGGCGCTCGAAATACAGTTGGCATTGCNCTNATGACAACATTATTGGCCTTCTTGATAGGAGGTTTTTTTGGCCTCCTAGCTGCCATACTTGGAGGATGGGCAGATCAAGCCTTAAGCAGACTAGTTGATGTAATGATGGCTATTCCAAGCCTTATCTTTGCTTTGATGCTTCTTTCTATTTTCGGAACAAATGCTGTTAACCTGATTATTATTTTAGCAATTCTCGAAAGTACAAGGGTCTTTAGATTGACTAGAGCAGTTGGGCTAAATGTTGTCGTGATGGATTATGTGGAAGTGGCTCGTTTAAGGGGCGAAAAGATAGGCTGGATTATTCGAAAGGAAATTCTTCCAAATATTTTACCGCCTCTCGTAGCGGAATTCGGTCTACGCTTTTGTTTTACTTTTCTTGCAATAGCAGCGCTTTCTTTTTTAGGATTAGGGATACAGCCCCCATCTGCCGACTGGGGCTCAATGGTCAGAGAGAATGCTGGGCTNATAAATTTTGCCCACTATGATATTCAGTCNGGCCTGACACCTCTTCTTCCAGCAGCTGCAATTGCAATTCTAACAGTTGGAGTAAATTTTGTAGTGGATTGGTTTTTACAGAAAACAAGTGGAATTAGAGATGAAAAATANTAACTTGGNNCACTCTCAACCACTACTTAAGATGTCTAATATTCAAATTGAGGGCTTTGCTGATGANCGTTGGCACAAGATAATTAAAGGCATTGATTTAACCCTTCACCGAGGTCAAATTTTGGGACTAATTGGAGAGAGTGGCGCCGGAAAATCAACATTAGGTCTTGCAGCAATG
>PBQX02000011.1:0-5501 GCA_002725175.2 Paracoccaceae bacterium | reverse complement strand
TGGAAGAGCACCTGCTTTGCAAGCAGGGGGTCGTGGGTTCAAGTCCCATCATCTCCACGATAAGGTATTCTAAATATATGGAAAATAAAGATTTTGAAGACCTAAATGATGAAGAGCTCTCAGAGTTAAAAGACTCACTTGAAGAGACAATTCAAAACAGAAAAAGAAACCGTATATCAGCATCTAAAAAAGCAATGGGAACTAAAGGTATTGCTACAGCTTGGATAGTTGTTGCGATACTTATTTCTATCTATAGATATATTTCTTTTTAAATGGACATATTAATTGCTTTATTCATTGGTTTTATTATTTTTAGATTTCTAAAAAATTCAATTGGCTCTTTAGCAAATACCCTTCCTGAAATTGACCCAACAGACGTTTTAGAAACATCACAATCATTTATATGTAATGCTTGTGGAACAGAACTTACAGTCAACCTTCAATCAGTAGTAGTAAATGATCCACCTAAGCACTGTAAGGAAGAAATGACACCAATAGAGGAATGAGCAAAAAAGGATTCGTAATTAGCGATACTCTGTAGTCATTATGAAACCAACCCCAATAAGCCCTAGCCCACTCCACAAATACCACTTTGAGACAGAACCAGGAAGAATAGTTAGGTAGTTAAGTACAATCATTAAAACCCCAAGAATCATTAACATAGTCATGGTTATTATGTATTTCTTTGAAGAAGGGCCTTTATCTCCGCCAACTAGAGAAGACATTTTTTTAGATTGAGTTGGTTGAGAACTTTTAACTCTTTTTTTAGAAACAGGCATATGCAAATTGTAAACTAATTACTTTTAATTTCAATTAAATTATTCTTTGATATAGAGACTATTCCGTCTCTTTCAAGGCCTTTGATCAGCTTATCTAATTTATTTTCTTCAATATTTATTTTCTTTGCCAAAGAAGGGTAGTTAACTTTTTTTGATTCAATTAATATACTTACGATTTGCCCTCTTTTTTCTCTATTAGAATTTTTAAACGGTTCCTGTTGGTTGTCTACTTCAATGATATATTTCATACATCTATGTTCTAAAGGACAGGAAGTACACTTAGGATTTCTATTAGTACAGATTGAAGAACCTAAATCCATAAGTGCCTGATTAAAGTCTCTTGAAGGAAAGTAGCTTAATAATTCTTGCTTATTTCTTTTAATAAAATGATCAACGTTGTCTTGCTTAAAATATCTGCCGAGTATTCTTTTTACGTTTGTATCGATTGTTATTACTTTTTCTCCATAAGCAAAAGAAAGCAAAGCAGAATTTGTATACTCACCAACACCAGGGAGCTGTTCAAAGTTTGGATAAAGATCATCGAAAGTTTTTTCACTCAATACTTTTGATGATTCATATAGCCTTACAGCCCTATTATTGTAACCAAGCCCAGACCAAAGCTTCAACAAGCTGCGCTTAGAATCCTTAGACATTTTTTTGGGATTAGGATATTTTGAAATAAATTTTTTATAATATTTATCCGCTCTAATTAATTGTGTTTGCTGAGATAGAATTTCAATTAAATATATTTTCCAAGGATCTTCAGTTTCTCTCCAAGAGAAGTTCCTTTTATTTTTTTTATACCAACTTTTTAGATGCTTTTTAAAAAGAGAAATTTCAGTCTTCAAAAGTTAATTCCACAGGTGTTTCAGGNTCAACAAATTCTCCTTTTCGGGGAATTTGCTTCACTATTCTTCCATTTGAATCACCAACCACAGTGGCTAATAGCCCAGCTTCTTCTAAAAGAACTAAGGCTTCGTTGTACGTTAAACCATCAACTTCAGGAACTTCTATTTTTATACCAAGAGAGACAATTACTGTAACTATTTGATCTGGAGTTACTATTTCACCAGCTTCTGGTTCAGTATGAGAGACAAGACCGACTGAGACGTCAGCTGAATATTCTTCAATGAACTCGTACTCTAGGCCTAATGTTTCTAAAATCTGTATTGCGTCAACTAAAGATTTTCTTGAAAGATCACTTACTTCGATCAGACTAGGCCCTTTTGAGACAACAAGATCAACGGTAGAATCAGGACTCATTTTTGTACCAGCTATTGGATTTTGAGAAATAACAAAACCTCTAGGAATAAGATCATCATTAACTTCAAGTTTTTGNCCTNTAGTAAATCCACTTTGTTCAATTATATAAATTGCCCTAGCTATTTCGAGATCTAAAACATAAGGTATAGGAAATGCTTCAGGACCAACAGAAACAATAATTGTAACTAGTGTATCGGGGCTTGTTACGGTGTTTGCTATTGGCTGAGTTCTAACGACGGCACCTGGAGGAACATTTGGATGGGCTGAATTTTCTATGCCAACTTTAAATCCAAGAGCTTGTAGGTCAGACAATGCTTCTGCTTGATCACTCCCAGTAAGNTCTGGTATCTCAATTAAGGTAGGAGCTCCTCCGTCCACAGGAAGGCCATCAAATATTTTAGATAAAGTCCAGAAAGTTCCTAAAACTAACCCAATTGAAATGACTAATGCAGGAAGAGTAAATTTATATTTAATAGTTGGNTTTGTAAGNTCAACGAGACTTTCTTGGGTTTGAACCATTTCCAGCTGGTTTCGCTGNTGAAGNAGAACAGCTCTTAAATCTTCAGCGCTTTTAAANCTATCTTTCGGNGTTTTGTGGAGTAACTTTAATATTGCATTTTCAATTCCTTTGGGTAAGTCTTTTCTATATTTAGATGGTTTATCTGGTTTTTCAGTAAGATGTTTTGTTGCTGTTGCAATTGGAGATTCAGCGACAAAAGGCGGGTTTCCGGTAAGAAGTTCATAGAGAACAGTGCCTAGTGAATAAAGGTCTGAACCGACAGATACAGCTTTCCCCTGGGCTTGTTCGGGAGAGATATAGCTTGCTGTTCCTAATATTGAACCAGTTTTAGTAATATCGCTTTCCTCGTCCTGTATAGAGACTATTCCAAAATCAGTTACTTTTACTTTCCCTCCAGGAGTAATCATTATATTTCCAGGTTTTATATCTCTATGAACAAGACCCTGTGTATGCGCTGCTTCTAAACCATTAGCAACTTGAGCTCCTATAAAAAGAACATCACTTAAACTTATAGTTTTTTTATTTGAGATAATTGAGGTAAGTGTATTTCCTTCAATATACTCCATAACAAAAAAAGGCTCTTCTTCTATCCCCCAGTCAAAAATTTGTACAATATTTGGATGGTTTAAGTTAGCTGCAGTTTGAGCCTCTCTTTTAAATCTTTCAACAAATGTNGTTTGCTCTACATAATTCGGCTTNAGNGTTTTTATNGCAACCATTCTTTCCAGCTGCATATCTTTTGCNTTNTAAACAAAAGCCATACCACCTTCTCCAAGTAGCTCAATAACTTTATATCTTTCTTTGATTATTTGACCAATTTTCANTTTGATACCACGTTNATAACAATTGCNGATACATTATCTTTTGGTTTTTGTAGNAAAGCTTCTCCAACTAGAGTATCCGCCCCAACACCTTCTTGTAGTTTTTTCTTTAGATACTCTTCTCCAAACTCATTGTAAAGACCATCTGTACAAAGAAAAACAACATCTCCTTCACTTAATTGAAAATCTACTTTTTGAATATCTAATTTATCTTTAGTCCCAAGAGCTTGCTCCAGAACATTTTGATAGCCAGGTACATTTTGGTCTTCTGTAAGTTTTACCATAATTCTATTTGAAAGAACATAGCACCTACTATCACCAACATGCCCTACTTNCATTAAGCCATTAGTATCAATAATTAGAGCTGTCATTGTCGTACCCATACCATTAGAATTTAAGTTATNTTTTTGATAGTTAGNAATAGCAACGTTNGCNNCATNAATTATTNTNGAAANATCATTTTCTTCAGTGTCCATTGAATCTGTAGCAATTTTACTTGCAATCTCTCCCTTTACATGACCACCTAGTCCATCACATATTGCAGCNTTAAATGGCAAATCTTTGCTTCCACCTTTCCNCGGAAAGNCGGAATCTTCATTTCTTTCTCTGTTAGGACCACATTCACTCCTAACAGAGCATATAATCTTTAAATTATTCATTCATTAGTAATCTTAGTTGTGAAATACATTTGTTTTCTTAGACTATATAAAGTAGAAAAAAATAGAAAATAGTATTAAATTATGAAAAATTTTAATAAATTCTTTANAAGGTTTNTGACAGTTATCCTAAGTGTCTTATTGGGTATTTTTGGTATACAGTTTTATGAAAATTACACTTATTCTTCAAACTTAAANTCTTTTCTCGAAGATGCTGCAATTGCTTCGAACCTTCACAAGCAAGCTTCAGAAAACTTTTCTTCGATTTTAGATTTTGATGAAATCAATAGAGAAGAATTTGAAAGTACNTTAAATCAGGTTGTGAACAATGCACAGGAAGCTTACAACCTAGTATTTAATCTGGAGACTTCATTCTCAAGCAAAGAGAGAGACTTGTTAGAAATATCAGTTACTTCATGGTTAAAAGGTTTGGAAACATTCCAAGTTTCTATGATTACATTAATTGACAGCAAGTACTCACAAGAGATCGATGAGTCTATAGCAGAGAGCATTGTAAATCTTGCTATAGGAGATAAAGCATATAAAGATTTTATTATTCTTATTTCTGAAAAAAGCGNAGCAGACAATATTTTCTTACCAGAATTTTATCCTATTGAATACACAGAGNTAGAGTCAGGTGCTTATAAGTTTGCAGAGATAATAGTACAGCGAGCTAGACAGAGCTCAACAGGNNTATTTTTNAGAAAAGANCTTGCTATAACAGGAGTGGATTTCCTTCCAAGTCGAATTACTTTAACTGAGGATGGCCACAATGTTTTACTGAATGAGCCTACAGCTATCCAAGTTGTTATTGCAAATGAGGGAAATGTTGAGGAATTTGAGATTGTTATATTAATTTTAGTTTCTGATGAATATGGAGAGTCAATTTATGAGAAAAGAGCTAAAATTAATTCAATTAAACCATTAGAAAGCAGAAGTTATTTTACGGACCCAATAGATATTGAACCCGGTGTTTTACACGAATGGTTTATTAAAATTGAAGAGATAGAAAATGAAGAAGAACTTGATGATAANTTATTCACAGTTACTGGTTTTATTCCGCCAGAGGGTTAGTTAAATGTTAGATTCACAAATATTAAAGAATAATCTTAAGGAATTTAATGAAAATTTGAAGAAGAGAGACATCTCTATTGATGTGAGTCTCTTAATAGATCTTGATGAAAATAGGAGAAAGGCGAAATTTGAAGCTGAGCAGATAAGAGCTGAGCAGAATAAATTAGGAAAAGAGATTGCAAAAGCTGACAAAAATGAAAAAGAGGAACTTTTAAAAAAAGCATCAGAGTTAAGTAATAATTTCAAGAGTTTATCAGAAAAAGCAGAAGAAGAAGAAGAAAAGTTTTTAGACCTATGGATAAAAATACCAAATATTATTGATGCTTCTTCTCCTGTTGGTTCGACAGATGAAGATAATAAAGAAATTAAAAAAATCGGAGAGGTTAAA
>PBQX02000073.1:0-6314 GCA_002725175.2 Paracoccaceae bacterium | reverse complement strand
CGCCTTCAGCATCTATATATTCCTCTCCTTTAAGGTTTTCCCCAATTTGTTTAATTGTTTCTCCCTCGATTAGTATATCGGTCTTCCATGTCCTGTCCGCAGTGCAGACTGTTCCGCCTTTAATTACTTTACTCATTTCTTTTCCTTCCCTTAAATAAATTAAGAAATAATTTCAGCTGTTTCTAAAACAGCTTGGAATAACACATTAGCACCTGCTGAAGCCCAATCTTTAGATATGTCTTCAGCCTCATTGTGACTTAAACCATCAACGCAAGGGCACATTACCATTGCTGCTGGTGCAACTTTATTGATCCAGCATGCGTCATGCCCCGCACCAGATATCAAGTTTCTATGGCTATACCCTAACCTTTCTGCTGCATTTCTTACCGCTGCTACGCAGTTTTCGTCGAATGTTACAGGATCAAAGTGCCCAGCTTTTTCGATTTCCAGCTCTAGGTTGAGTTCTTTTGCTATATTTTCTGCCCCTTCTCTAAGTTCTTTTTCCATACTCTCTTGCGTATCAAAAGAGGGCGATCTGAAATCTATAGTAAAAACGCATTTTCCAGGTATTATGTTTCTGCTATTTGGGTATACATCGCAGTGCCCTACAGCACCAACTGCTTCAGGCTGATTTTTCATTGCAATAGTATGGACTAATTCTGTAATGCGGGCCATACCTAGACCAGCGTTTAAACGCATTGGCATAGGAGTTGAGCCTGTATGACTCTCTCGGCCTGTTAGAGTTACTTGAAGCCAGTTGAGCCCTTGCCCATGCGTGACTACTCCAATATCTTTATTTTCAGCCTCTAGAATAGGTCCTTGTTCAATATGGAGTTCAAAGAAAGCATGCATTTTTCTGGCGCCAACTTTCTCATCACCAACCCAGCCAATTCTTTGTATTTCATCTCCAAATTTTTTGCCGTCTGCATCTGTTCTGCCATAGGCCCAATCTTGAGTATGCATTCCAGCAAATACACCTGAAGCCATCATTGGAGGCGCGAACCTCGTACCTTCCTCATTGGTCCAATTTACGATTACAATCGGTCTTCGTGTTTTAATATTGAGATCATTTAGTGTTCTTACCATTTCCAAGGCCCCCAAAACACCAAGAACTCCATCGTATTTACCTCCTGTTGGTTGAGTATCTAAATGACTTCCAACATAAACTGGCAACAAATCTGGTTCTGAACCTGGCCTTTCAGCGAACATGTTGCCCATGCTATCAAGGCCCATTTTTAAGTTTTCCTTAAGGCACCATTTTTTAAATAACTCTCGTCCTTCAGCATCTTCATCTGTTAAAGTCTGCCGATTGTTTCCTCCAGCAACTCCAGGGCCAATTTTTGCCATATCCATAAGGCTTTGCCAGAGNCTGTCACCATCTAANTTTAGGTTGTCAGAAAGATTATTCATGATTAATTTTCCTTCTTATTTCTCTGNATATCCACTAATTCTTTAGGAATTTTATATGATAGTATAGGTGAGCTGAAGTTCTAGTCAAGCTGATCNCAAGGACTATGAATTCCCTAAATCATCTCGCATTAAAAAGATTAGTGCCGNAGCTATTAAAATTCCACCAAGCATAGTTTCAGCAGTTGGCCACCTTCCCAATAAAAGTCCCCCTGATAGTGCTACCCAAAAAGGTATTGCGTAGGTGTAAGACATTACTTTCGTACCACTAATTCTCCTCGCTGAGAATTGAATTAAGAAAAAGGTTATAGCTGTTGCAAAAATGGCCAGATAAAAAATTGTAAGGATTACNAGTGAAGATAAATTTAGCCAATTTGTTTCGGTCATAGGCTTAACTCCAAATAGACAAACAATTATACTGCTAAAAATTAAAACTCCGGANGTTTGTATAATGCTACTCTCTCCTCTATTAAGTACTGGAATAAATACTGCATACAATGCATGACAGAAGCACCCAGCAAAAAAAATCAATTCTCCTTTTCCAATATTTAGACTTAGCAAATTTTGGCTNCTCCCCTCAAAAATAATCCAAAGGGAGCCAATTGCTCCCAANAATACCGCAAAAAAAACTTTCCTTCTTAAACGTTGATAGCCCAGTAAGTGAGCTGANAGTCCAGTAAGGAGTGGAGTNAAAGTAAAAACTGCACTCATGGATATAGATCCAGCAGTTTTTAAACCTTCAAACATAGTGATAAAATAAACTGAAATCAGCAAACTTAGAATAATATAATTCTTAGGGTTCTTGAACAAAACCCAATTTTCATAGAAAGATTTAGCTTTGCTAANATATATTATGCCTAAGATTGCNAGNGCAGCTAAANTNAATCGGGCTCCTGTTATTGCNATAGGATTAATATCATTGGCCACTAAAACACCTAGCACAAAGGATAGNGATACGAGCAATGAAAATAATAACATTGCAAGATGTCCTAAAAGCAAACTCATGTCATTTTGTTTCATATATTCAAGATAACTCTTTCGCTTGAGATCTTCCACAAAATTAGAGCTTTGGTGATTTGAGGCTGCTTTAGATTTAACTTCTTTCTCTAAACCAAGCTCGAAGATAGTCTCTCATAGCTCTAAACCTTGAGTCATCAGCGTAATTCGCCTGAGTGGCAGGAAAAATAGTGTTTGGAAGCTGACTGTCTAATTCAAGGATAAATTTATGAAATGGAGAGTTTTTATATAAGCTTAGATTTATTCCAGATTTGTTTAATTGTGATGCAATAGCTTTCATACAATCTCTATAAAGGTCTGATGGAGGGCAATAGTTAGACTTAGATTTTAAATTACTTAGGTTGTTTATTACCACTTCAAACTGCGTCCGGCTGCAAGTATCATTTATATTGAAAGCGCTGCTCATACTTTGGATATTTATGTCCTCCCCGCCAATATAGATATCTTCGATTTGATCTTTGAGTGATTTAGCACATTCCTTAATTCTTCTTAATTGATATGGAAGTTTACCATTTAACCCTTCATCAAGNCTTCCGTGCTGTAAGGCCANCTCATGTGCTAGCTCATATTTCATTTCAGAACTAAACTCAAAAGATATACCAAAGCATGTCTCTAGTTTANTCCAATCGAGTTGGTCAATAATACTAGAAACCTTATCAATTCCTAAGGTCAATCGTCGCTTACGCGACTTTCGAGGCTTTACTAATTCGTCTTTCATTACCTGTTCTTTACTGCTCNAAACGGCCTTAAGGCTCTATTTGNNCCNNACTTTATAGCAAAGANTTGTAATAAGCAATTTTTTTATTCAATTATCTATTTGCTTTATTCATTTCTCTTATACGAGTAGAAAGAATGCGCAAAACACCCTTTACAAATGGATCTGCTGCATTAGCTTTTGCTTCAAATTCCTTTTTGGTTACCGCCACAATTTTTGTTGGATTCATGGCTCTAGCACTTGCACTTCTAAGNTCATCCTCTATAACACCCATTTCTCCGAATATTTCATTGCCTGTAATCAGGAAATTTGGATCCTTAGTTTCGTTTGATGGGAGAAATATGCCGATTTCACCTTCTAAAAGAAGATACATTTCATCAGATTTTTCTCCTGCCTTAAAAATATGTTGACCTGGCTTGTAGTCTCTTTTTTCCATTTATTTTCCGATCAAGGGTAGTTATTTTTTGTGTAATAATTAATCAAAGTTAAACTTAAATTTAGTTCCTTCTTTAATTAATTTAACGATGTTATTTTCGTGTTTTTGGGCAAGTTTTTCCAATTGCTTGTCAGTTCTTGTGGGCGCATGATGGCAGATTGCCATTTTTTTGCATGATACAACATTGGCGAAATCTAAGCCTTGTTGAATGCTTGAATGGCCCCATCCTTTCTTTGCTGGAAGCTCTGAATCTATAAACATTCCATCCCAAATGACTAGATCTGAATTCTGTGCTATTTTATAAAGCTCTTCATCTCCTTTATTTTCTTCCTGGCCATGCTCATGGTCAAGAAAAACACAGATTTTTATATTATCTACTTTTAAAATGCAGGCAGCAGCTCCTCCAGGGTGATTAAGTTCAAGAGAACTGATTTCACAAACATCACTCAAAGATTTCTTAATTTCCTTGAATTCAACGACTTTAAGGTGCGAAAAAGCATCAAAAAGGGGTATAGGAAAATAAGAAGGCTTAAATGCCTGCCCCAATGTTTCTCGGAGTTCCTGTTTAGTAACTAGTGCGGAGGAAATTAAAATTGATCTTGTTGGATCAAAAAGCCCTGGGCAAAAAGGCAAGCCTTGCAGATGGTCATAATGAAAGTGGGAAAAAAGGAGAAATGTAGGTCTGTCCCCAAGGATTTCAACATTTTGGAATCCCGTTCCCGCGTCAAGGATAATCTGAAACGACGGATGGCGGATCTCTATGCATGTAGTATTTCCTCCATATTTTTGGAAATTTGAAAGAGGAACTGGTGTTGAACCTCGCACCCCGTGGAAAATAATATCCATAATCTTTATCTTAAACTCATATTAATTTTAACATCCTGAGTAAGGATATAATTAAAATTATAGAAAAACAATTGCTTTGCTCTTTGAAGCGTATTTTCTTAATAAAGGTTGAATGCTTTATTGTAAAAATTATAAGGAATGGGTATAAAGCTGAAAAAATTCATAACTGTAAGTTGTATTGGTTATAAAGTTAATCTGAATATTATTTGTCTGAAAGGAAATTAGATGTATGTATCGCCCGCGTATGCTCAGTCGGCAGGAGGCTTTGGTTCTGGTTTTGGGAGTCTAGTACCTCTTCTTCTGATTGTTCTAATAATGTATTTTTTGATTATAAGGCCGCAAATGCAGCAGGCAAAAACTCACAAAAAAATGATTGAAGATCTTAAAAAAGGAGATCAAATAATCACTCAAGGCGGTTTGATAGGAAAGATATCTAAAATTAAAGATGAAGAGCTTGAAGTTGAAATCTCACCTGATGTTAAAGTAAGGGTAGTACGGTCAACAATAAAAGGTTTGGTGGCCAAAACTGAGCCTATAAAAGGTAAGTAGTGCAAAGATGAGTTGCAAAACCGCAAAAATATAGAAATTAGATTTTCAAAGTGTTAAATTTTTCATTTTTTAGAATTTTGACTATTTTTATGCCTTGCCTGGTAGCTTTATGGATATCTGTTCCTAATTTTAATTATTCAAACGTTGAAATAATTAACGATGCCGTTTTGGCTGATGGGGAAGCTGAAGCAGTTCAGGAAGTTAGAAAAAATTTACCTTTTTGGCCAGACTGGCTTCCAAATAAATTAATCAACTTAGGCTTGGATTTGAGGGGAGGGGCTCAAGTTCTAGTAGAAGTGATCTTAGAAGATTCATATTCAGAAAATATTACTGGCTATTGGGGAGATTTAAGGAAGATTTTAAGGTCACAGAGGGAAAATATTGGTTCTTTTAGGAGAACGGGTCAGTTTGGGGAAAACTTAACACTAGAATTCGAAAGTTTTGAGAAAGCTAGCCAAGCTGAGAAATTATTGACATTAAAAATATACCCTGTGAGTGACTTGTCTATTTTGAAACCCGAATATATCGAAGTTTTAAGAAGTGGGAAAAGGTTAACTATTGAACTTTCCAATCTTCAGAAGGAAAGTATCAACAAGTTAACAATGGAAAAATCACTTGAGATTATAAGGAGAAGAGTTGACGAAGCTGGCACTCGTGAGCCGTCGATACAGCGGCAGGGAGATTCTAGAATTCTTGTCCAGGTGCCAGGAATGGGTTCTGCTGAAGAATTGCTGCAGTTAATTGGCAAGACAGCTCGTTTAACGTTTCATAAGGTTTCAGGTCAAAAGACTACGTCAGAGCACCAATTGGATTCAGATCAGATAATCTTACCAGATGAAGGTGGCAATAACTATTTTATACTTGAGCAAGTACCTGTTGTCTCAGGTGAGAGTTTGACTAATGCTCAGCCTAGTTTTGACCAAAACAATAGGCCGGCAGTTAGTTTTCAATTTAATCCTACTGCTGGTCGAAAATTTGGTGACTATACCAAGTCTAATATCGGCGAACCATTTGCAATTGTTCTTGATGGAGTAGTCATTTCTGCTCCAGTCATTCAAAGCCATATACCTGGAGGTACCGGAATAATTACCGGAAGTTTTTCGGTTGACGAAAGCAATAGGTTGGCAATCTTACTACGTGCTGGGGCCCTTCCTGCTGGGATAAGGGTTCTTGAGCAAAGGACTGTTGGCCCTGAACTGGGAGCCGATAGTATACAATCAGGTAAAGTTGCAGCTATAGTTGGAGGCGTATTTGTCTTATTATTTATGGTTTTCATTTATAGAACCTTTGGGCTATTTGCGAATTTAGCTCTGATGATAAACATGGTTCTTATTATAGCAGTAT
>PBQX02000100.1:0-22515 GCA_002725175.2 Paracoccaceae bacterium | reverse complement strand
TGGGCAATCCACACTGTACATTCTTTGTAGAAGATTTATCTAAAATTGATGTAGGTAAAGTTGGGCATGAAATTGAGACTAACCAACTCTTTCTGGAAGGTACAAATGTGCAGTTTGTAGAAGTAATAAAAAGAAACAAGGTTAAAGCTAAAATATGGGAACGTGGCGCTGGAATAACTATGGCATCAGGTTCCTCTTCTTGTGCAATTGCTGTAGCTGGTGTAAGACGTGACCTTCTTGAGAGAGAAGTTGAAATAGAATTGGACGGAGGTCTTCTGGAAGTGAAATGGGCTGAAGACGGGGTTTGGCTAAAAGGGCCAACTTCAGAGGTGTATGAAGGAACTATTTCGAAAAACTTCTTTAAAGAATAAATCATGAAAAATAAAAGAAATATTCAGTTCAAAACATTTGGCTGTCGTTTAAACTCTTTCGAAACAGAGGTTATGGGCAAAATAGCGAAATTATCAGACAGTGAAGACGTAACCGTAATTAATACCTGTGCCGTTACGAATGAGGCTGTTCGAAAGGCCAAAAAGACTATTCGAAAAATGAAAAAAACAACTCCGGGAAATAAGATTTATGTTACTGGCTGTGCTGCTCAAGTTGAGCCAAAAACTTTTTCATCTATGCCTGAAGTCCATCGAGTNTTTGGAAACGTGGAAAAGCTAANAAAAGAGTTTTGGTCGNNCCAAAGCCAAGATAATNAAAAAATANAAATAAGTGACATTATGANGGAAGAGAAAGTNGNGTCACATTCTGTTGATGGNTTAGGAACTAGGGCNAGAGCCTATGTGCAAATTCAAAATGGTTGNGACCACAGATGCACCTTCTGTATTATTCCTTTTGGACGAGGAAACTCTCGNTCAATACCGTCCGAAACCATTGTTCAGCAAGTNAGNAGATTGATTAATAAAGGTTTTAAAGAAGTTGTTTTAACNGGGGTTGATATTACTTCTTGGGGCTTAGACTTGGNTGGNTCCCCTAAACTTAGTTTTTTAATAAACNAAATTCTTAAATCAAATAAAGATCTGGCAAGNCTTCGCCTTTCATCAATTGATCAAATCGAGCTAGATAGTGAATTCATACCTTTATTTACTAATGAGGAGAGGTTAATGCCTCATCTTCATCTCTCCATTCAATCAGGAGATAATATGATACTTAAAAGAATGAAGCGCCGCCACACGCGTGAAAACATCATAGAATTTTGTGAAAAAATTCGAACAAANAGAAATGATGTCAGATTTGGTGCTGATATTATAGCTGGATTTCCTACTGAAACGGACAAAATGTTTGAAAACTCCTTAAAGCTGGTAGATGAATGTGAACTCACCTGGCTTCATGTATTTCCATTCTCACCAAAAACTGGCACTCCCGCGGCCAGAATGCCACAAGTCGATACAAAACTTATTAATGANCGGGCGTCCGCTCTAAGAGAAAAGGGGAATATTAGAGAAGCAATTCATAATAAATCTTTGATAGGAAAAGATAAGAATTTGCTAATGGAAAGTTCTAATATTGGGAGAACTGAATGTTTTACAAGAGTTTATACTAAAGNTGAAGTACCCTCTGGAACTCTCGTCAACGCAAACATAACTGATACAATCTTGTTCAACAAAGACAAGAAATTACTTACTGCAACATTGATCTAATAAAATCTTCTTTATTTTTTATCCAATATCAAAGTATTGATCGTTGTCACACGGACATGCAGAGATATTTNANCTCCATAAAATCATCCATCCCATAATGAGAACCTTCTCTACCTAAACCAGATTGTTTTATTCCTCCGAATGGTGCAACCTCNGTTGATATAAGACCAGTATTTATCCCAACCATTCCGTATTCTAGGGCCTCAGCAACTCTCCAAACTCTACTTAAGTCACGAGCATAAAAATAGGAAGCCAGGCCAAAAATAGTATCATTAGCCTGCTCAATAACATCTTCCTCATTCGAAAACTTAAAAAGTGGNGCTACAGGCCCAAAAGTCTCTTCTTGGGTAATTTTCATTTTCTTATTTACGTCTGTTAAAACCGTAGGTTCAAAGAATTTNCCNCCGAGTGAGTGCTTTTTCCCACCTGACAATAATGTTGCTCCCTTTCCGAGCGCGTCCGAAATATGATCTTCCACCTTATCAACTGCAGCATCTGAAATTAAAGGNCCAACAGTCACGTCATTTTCGAATCCGTCACCAACTTTCATCTTATTTACTGCTTCAGCAAGTTTCTCGGCAAACTCATCATAAACACCTTCCTGAACATAAATTCTATTTGCACAAACACAAGTTTGACCATTGTTACGATATTTTGATATCATTGCTCCATCAACGGCCGCTTTGATATCGGCATCGTCAAAAACTATAAATGGTGCATTGCCNCCAAGTTCCATAGACATTTTCAAGATATTTTCTGAACCTTGCTTCATTAAAACACGCCCAACTTCTGTAGAGCCAGTGAAAGTCAATTTCCTAACCTTGGAATTACTACACATCTCCTTACCAATATCTGAAGATCTTTTAGAGGTAATCATTGAAAAAACACCAGCTGGCACTCCTGCTCTTTCGGCCAACTCAACCATTACCAGACCAGAAAGTGGCGTTTCTCCAGCAGGTTTTGCAACGAAAGCGCAACCGGATGCAAGTGCTGGTCCAGCCTTTCTCGTAATCATTGCATTAGGAAAATTCCAAGGCGTAATNGACGCAACAACTCCAACGGGTTGCTTAATAACCATTATTCTCTTATCGGGTTGATGNCCTGGTATGGTTTCTCCGTATACCCGCTTAGCTTCTTCAGCGAACCATTCTATAAAACTGGCCCCATANACTATTTCACCCCTAGCTTCTGCTAACGGTTTTCCCATCTCTGCTGTTAGAATGATTGCTAAATCGTCTGCATTTTCAACCATCAAATCATTCCACTTTTTTAAGATTCCAGCACGTTCTTTCCCTGTTTTTGCGGCCCACGTCTTTTGAGCCTTATAGGCCCCATCAATTGCAACNTGGAGATCTTCTACTCCCATATCAGGAACATCAGCAATGACCTCACCTGTTGACGGATTATACACTGGAAAAGTCTTTCCGCTTTTCGCTCCCACCCATTTCCCATTTATATAAGCCTGCTTCTTTAATAGACTTGGGTCTTTTAACTTCGTCTCAAGATCTANACTCTTCAACATGGGGTCTCCTATANGNTCAATTTTGTTTAAACAAATTTAAANAATTTTAAATCATTAATCTAGCTTAGATTTTCTACTCAGAATTCAATGCCAATATTAATAGCATTTGTAACAAGGTTTGTTTTAAGAGACCTTGAAGCCGCGGTCTCAACGTCCAAAGCAATAAAAGTAATCTTGTATTCAAAAACAGCATTAATATTAGAATTTATTGGCAGGCGAATCCCTGCCTGCGCTTGGCCTGAAAACCCGCCAAACTGATATCCCATTGTTCTTGCGATCGTTGGGTTAGAACTTTTGATTATCTCAACATGAGGCAAAGAAACCCCGCCGCCAAGGCCAACATAGGGTAAGTAGCTGTTATTACTTTTATTGTCTGCNAGCTGCCACACCCTACTTAAGCTGAGGACATTAATTCCATCAGTAAATTCCAAATGATCCAAGCTNCTGTCTGTTAATGTAGAAGACTTTGCATATACTTTTGAATGCGTAAAATCTATTTCCCAGGCACTTGCNNTNCTATCCCAGTAGCTTGTACGTATTGAATAATATGGAGGCATAGAAAGAGAATTNCCTTCCCAATCTGCATCAAAATTTAAGGCTGTGCCATTATCTGTAAAAGTATTAACTCTGCTTGGTGAAGCTTCTTGAACACCTCCAAAGATTCCAAATCTCCATTTTTTTTGAGAAATCTCCGCATGCGCAACAGCTGATTGACACAAAAGGTAAATAGAAATTGATATTAAAATTCGCTTCAAAAATATATTCCCTATATTTATTTAATATTCTTATCCTATTAATTATCATAATCAAAATATCTTGACTTACCTCAAATATATGACAAATGACCCTAATGTAAATCAGAAGTTGATCTGATTTGTCTCAAAACTTCTCCTAAAGCGATCGCCGCTGCTGTAACGACATTCAATGATCTAGCTCTTTCTATTATAGGTATTTTGAGNCAATAATCAGAGTCATCTGCTACATATTTTGGTACGCCTGCAGATTCTTGCCCAACCAACAGAGTATCATTGCCTTCAAAGGAATGNTCCCAAATCGATTTTTTTGCTTTAGTCGTTAAAAGGATTACTCTTCCTGAGGTCTTATCCCTAAAATCCTTATATGAGGTATGATGATTAATTTTTGCAAAATCCATATAGTCCATTGCTGATCGTCGCAAAACTTTTTGGGAAAATGGAAACCCACAAGGTTCAATGATACTAAGGCTCACACCGAAACATGCTGTCAGCCTTAGCATTGCTCCCAAGTTTTGGGCAATATCAGGCTGAAATACTGCAAGCGAAGGATTATCAGAGTTATAAGCATCAATCATAAATTTGATTAACATAAATCTGGTGCGGCTGAAAGTCCTGTAGACGAAAGCAAATTTTTACCTTATATGAGTTCTATAAAACTGTAATCAGTTAGAGAGATTAAATTGTCAGAAGAAAAAACTGCTAATAGAAGAGATTTTCTTTATGTTGCTACTGCTTCTGCTGGAGTTGTAACNACGGGTGCTGCTATTTGGCCATTGATCAATCAGATGAATCCTTCTGCAGATGTTCAAGCACTTTCTTCGATAGAAGTGGACGTTTCTGATTTGGAACCAGGAGCCCAACTTACGGTAAAATGGCTTGGTAAACCCGTTTTTATCAGACGAAGAACAGAAGATGAAATCCAAGAGGCCAGAGCTGTAGATCTTGGCGATCTGCCCGATAGTTCTGCTGAAAACAAAAATCTTAAAGAAGCAGATGCAAGTGATGCCAATAGGACAATTGACGAAGAAGGTGAATGGCTAGTGATGGTAGGTGTCTGTACACATTTAGGTTGTGTNCCCCTAAATAATGCTGGCGAATTTGGCGGCTGGTTTTGTCCCTGCCATGGATCCCACTACGATATATCTGGCCGAATAAGAAAAGGCCCTGCCCCGAAAAACCTTGAGGTACCTGTGGCAAAATTTGTTGATGATGGCATCATTAAACTAGGTTAAGGAGAATAGTATTGGCTGGCATCCCTCATGATAAGTTTAAACCAAAACCAGGTTTTCAAACCTGGCTAAATACACGTCTCCCTATTTTGTCTTTGGCGTATGATACGCTTATGATCCCGACCCCAAAAAATTTAAATTGGATGTGGATTTGGGGTATTGTGTTGGTTTTTTGCTTGGTGCTGCAAATAATCACGGGAATCATTTTAGTTATGCACTATACACCAAATGCTGATTTAGCATTTGATAGTGTTGAACACATTATGCGAGATGTTAATGGCGGATGGGCCATAAGATATGCACATCAAAATGGCGCGTCTNTAATGTTCATAGCTGTATACGCCCATATCTTTAGAGGTCTCTACTATGGCTCTTACAAAGCNCCTAGAGAAGTAACATGGATTATAGGTATGTTNATTTATATAGCCATGATGGCNGTAGGATTCTTAGGATATGTGTTGCCTTGGGGNCAGATGTCATTTTGGGGTGCTACAGTTATAACAGGGCTTTTCGGCGCCATACCAGGCATTGGAGAGCCTATCCAGACCTGGCTACTTGGTGGCCCTGCAGTTGATAATGCTACNCTAACCAGATTTTTCAGCCTTCATTATCTACTACCGTTTATTATTTTAGGNCTTGTTTTAGTGCATATATGGGCCTTCCATACAACTGGCAATAACAACCCTACTGGTGTCGAAGTGCGAAGAACTTCCAAAGAAGATGCCGAAAAAGACACGTTACCTTTTTGGCCTTATTTTGTGATAAAGGACCTTTATGCCCTTGTACTCATAATGGCAGTTTTTGTTTATGTTGTGGGATTCATGCCAAACTATCTGGGGCATCCAGATAATTACATTGAGGCTAANCCACTTGTTACACCTGCGCACATTGTCCCTGAATGGTATTATCTACCTTTTTACGCAATTTTAAGGGCATTTACTGCTGATGTTTTGGTTGTCCAATTGGCCAGCTTTTTCACAGCCGGGATAATAGATGCAAAGTTTTTTGGCGTGTTAGCTATGTTTGGGGCAATTGGCGTAATGGGCCTAGCACCTTGGCTTGATACTTCTTCTGTAAGGTCAGGTCGATATCGACCAATGTTTAAGTGGTGGTTCACCTTACTAGTTGTTGACTTTATGGTATTGATGTGGTGCGGGGCAATGCCAGCAGAACCACCTTACTCCACTATAGCTCTTATTGGAGCAGGATATTGGTTTGCATATTTTCTAATTATCTTACCACTACTAGGGNTAATTGAGACCCCTGACCCTCAGCCGTTAACTATTGAGGATGATTTCAACGACCACTACCCAAAAGCAAAGAAAAAAGAAAAAGAAGAGAAAACGGAANCTACTACTCCAGCTGAATGAAGTTTAATAGGTAAATAAAGTATGAAAAAAACCCTACTAGTAACATTTTTATCTTTTGCATTGGCTNTCCCTGCTCTAAGCGCGGAAAAAGCAAAAGGTGTGGTTGAAGATATGGATTTTTCTTTTGAAGGAATGTTTGGAACTTATGACAAAGATCAACTTCGAAGAGGTTTGCAGGTATTCACTGAAGTATGTGCAGGGTGCCACGGGTTAAACAAGGTTGCCTATCGTAACCTTGGAGATAAAGGGGGGCCGGAACTCTCTCAGAATCAGATAAAAGAATACATGAGCAATTTTGAAATCTTTGATATTGAGCTTGATGATTATAGAGCGGCAACACCTTCAGATAAATTTGAAAGTTCTGCTATTGAAACAGCCCCTGACTTAAGCCTTATGGCAAAAGCAAGAGCTGGTTTTCACGGCCCCTATGGACTAGGCATAAACCAACTAATTAAAGGTATGGGAGGTCCAGAATATATCGTAAACCTCCTTATGAAATTTAATGAAGAAGAAAAAGAGCAGGCTGGATCTATTCTATATGGCAATGATATTTATCCNGGAGGGTGGATTTCCATGGGACANCCTCTTTGGGGTGAAGACGTTGAATATGAAGATGGAACAGAAGCTACAATTGAACAGGAAGCTAAAGATGTTGCTGCATTTTTAATGTGGGCAGCAGAGCCCAAACTCAATAATAGAAAAGAGGCTGGATTCTTGGCTCTATCAATGATGATAGTACTTGCAGGATTACTNTTTCTAACNAACAGGCGGTTGTGGGCTCCAATTAAAGGCAAGCAATAAGTCTTTAACTAATTTGAACTTTCAAAAATGAGAAGTCATTCTCGCTTTTTCCGCCATACATGCTATACGTAAAATTTAGATAACGTTTAGAGCAAATTAAATGAATACCTTTGGACATCTTTTCCGCGTAACAACTTGGGGCGAAAGTCATGGGAAAGCTATTGGAGCTACAATTGACGGTTGTCCTCCTAATATTGAAATTAACACCAGCGATATTCAAAAATTTTTAGACCAAAGAAAACCAGGGCAAAACAGGTTTACAACCCAAAGAAAAGAAGATGATGANCTTGAAATATATTCAGGAGTCTTTGAGGGCAAAACCACTGGTAGCCCTATACAATTAATAATATTTAACAAAGATCAAAAATCTAAAGATTATAAAGATATAGCTGAAACTTTTAGGCCTGGGCACGCTGATATAACCTACTATCAAAAGTATGGGAATAGAGACTACCGCGGTGGTGGACGATCATCAGCACGAGAGACAGCTGCACGTGTTGCCGCGGGAGGCATAGCAAAATTATGTCTGAAATCAATGGTGCCGGAACTACAAATTTATGGCCACTTAGTGCAAATTGGTACCAAATCTATAAACCGCTCTAATATTGATTTTTCCGAAGTACCCAGAAATCCATTTTTTTCAGCCGATAAAAAGATAGTAGATGACTGGTCCGCTTATTTAGATAAAATTCGAAAATCAGGCAATTCCGTAGGTGCTATGATTGAGATAATAGCCAAAGGGGTTCCTCCAGGCTTAGGAGCCCCAATTTATGGAAAACTTGACTCTGATTTAGCTAAAGCAATGATGTCTATAAATGCTGTAAAAGGCGTCGAAATAGGAGCTGGTATGAAGTCCGCAGAACTTACAGGTGACGAAAATGCAGACGAAATATTCTATGAAAATAACCAGCCTAAATATAAGAGCAATAATTCTGGTGGGGTTTTAGGGGGAATAAGTACTGGCCAAGACCTTATAGTCCGTTTCGCTGTAAAACCAACTTCATCAATTTTAACACCTAAACAAACAATATCTAAAGATGGAACTAAGAGGGAAATAATTACTAAGGGAAGACATGATCCTTGTGTTGGCATACGTGCTGTCCCTATTGGTGAAGCTATGATGGCATGCATCATTTTAGATCATTTTATGCTCCATAGAGGAAGTATAGGTAATAATCAGGGCGACTTTGGCTAAGGAATCATCAGGTGAAAATAATGGAAAATCTTGATCTAGTCGGCGATAAGGAAAAAGAACTTGCTTCTGAATGGTTTCAGTCTCTAAGAAATCAGATTTGCAATGCATTTGAGAAATTAGAAATTGAGCAATCTACAGGACCTTATTCTGACTTAAACCCTGGAAAGTTTGAACGAAAAGAAACACATAGGAGCAGTGAAACGGGGGACGATGGCGGTGGCGGGGTCATGTCTGTAATGCGGTCAGGTCGTCTTTTTGAAAAAGTTGGTGTGAATATTTCAACTGTTTATGGAACACTTGGTGAAGCTGCTCAAAAATCTATTTCTGCAAGAAATAATATTCCTGATCTAGATAAAGATCCGAGATTTTGGGCCTCCGGAATTTCTCTAGTAGCCCATATGAGATCACCGAAATGCCCGGCCGTACATATGAACACAAGAATGTTCTGGACTTCAAAAGGATGGTGGTTTGGAGGCGGTACGGACTTAAACCCAATGGTTGAAGAAATTGAAGATACCAGATTCTTTCATAAAACTTTAGAAAAAGCTTGTGATGGGCACGACAAATCGTACTACCCACGATTTAAAAAATGGGCAGATGAATATTTTATGATTAAACATTGGAAAGAACCTAGGGGTGTGGGGGGAATATTTTATGATGATCACTGTACCGGAAACTGGCATGCTGACTTTAATTTTACTAAAGAAGTGGGGAAAGCTTTTCTCGATGCATACCTGCCACTGACAAAAAAACATAGAGATGAGAGCTGGACTGAAGAAGAAAGAGAATGGCAGCTCATAAAAAGAGGTAGGTACGCTGAATTTAATCTTGTATATGACCGAGGCACTCAGTTTGGCCTTCAAACAGGACATAATCCGGAAGCAGTACTAATGAGTTTACCGCCCGAAGCAAAATGGCCTTAAGTATTAGCTCTTTGATTTTGAGAGAAGCTCTTCTTTACTCATTTTAAATCCAGATTTTATCCATAACTTCTCTAACCGCTCCATCTGACGCCCAAGTTCAGGGCCTTCTTCCATTTCTTCTAATAGATCTACTCCACTAATCGGGAAAAAAGCGTTGCAACCGGTATTAATTATTTCTGAAATTTTACCTGGTATTACGTCAAAAGAACCATCACAGGAATTTAATAACCAACCCTCAGCTACACCACGACCAAATTTATATGCTACAGTCTTTAATTCTTTATAATGCGCTAAACTTTCTTTTATAAATTCAAGAATTTTTGCTTCATTGCTGGTTAGTGAGACATAATGGACCCAATTCTTTCCAATACTTTTATTAAGAGAAAAAAGCCTAATTAAATGAGACGGTGACACACTATACTCTTTCTCTGCCGTTACAACTTTAGACAGTCCTTCTACTTCTATTGGTGGCAAAACCTCATCTAGGATGCCTTCTTCAATCATTATGGAAAAAACATGCTGCGGCTCAGGGACAGAAAGAATGCGCTTAAGTTCCATCCAAATTCTTTCCCTACTAAGAGATTTAACTTCCTTCTTATATTTATAGAGTGCCTCCATAGTATCTTGGTCTATATCAGAACGCCCTTTATTAAATTCAGCCAGGAAACGGAAAAATCGTAGAATCCTCAGGTTATCTTCTTCAATTCTTTCAGAAGGATTTCCAATAAACTTTATTTTCTTTTCAAGAAGATCATCTAATGATCCCAAAGGGTCGATAATTTCACCGGAGACAGCCATGTAAATGCTATTCATTGTGAAATCGCGCCTCATGGCATCTAGTTTCATTTCAGAAGTGAATTTTACGGATGCCTTTCTTCCATAAGTTTTAATATCAGATCTAAATGTAGTAACTTCAAACTTTCTTCCCGCGTTCACAATTGTTACAGTACCATAAGATATCCCTGTTTGAATTACCTTATACCCCTCCTTTTTTGATATGCTAACAACCTGTTCCGGAAGAAGATCCGTTGCAATATCAATATCAGTAAATGGCTTACCCAGAATAGTATTTCTTACGCAGCCTCCCACCAAATAGGCTACTCCTCCAGCACTCTCTAATGAATGGACTAATGCTTTTAATGCAGAATCACTTTTCCAGGCTTTATCAAATTCATATTTCACAGAAATCCTCTTTGATATCTTTCTACACTAATAAGCATTTTATATTCACAATTACCCATGAATTAAATCAGAAAAAGATTTTATTATTCTAGCTGTTGCGCCCCAGATGTAATATGGGCCATAGGGTATTGCATAATAGCCTCTTTTTTTTCCATCGATCTCCCTAAGATGTAATGTCATATTTTCTTTAGCCAAAATAAACTCAAGTGGTACTTCAAATATTTCGGCTACCTCCTTCTCATCCGGTAAAAAGGAAACATTCTCAACTAATACTTGCCCAACAAATGGTTTCACTTCATAGCCAGTTATGGTTCGGTGTGTTTGTATCTCACCAATATTTTGGACTATTTTAGGATTCAGTCCAATTTCCTCTTGTGCCTCGCGTAGAGCGCAAAGCCAGGGAGACTCTTGACTTAATTTTAACTTCCCTCCAGGAAAGGCAACCTGTCCAGGGTGATGCTTTAGTTCATCAGACCTCTTAGTTAATACCACTTTAAGTCCATTTTTTCTTTTTATAATGAGAAATAGAACTGCTGCAGGTATCAACTTTTTTGAATTTCTATTTGAAAACTCAATATCAAAGAAATCTAAGTCTGAAGAAAAGTCTGTTGATATTCTCATTCTTACTTCTGACAATACTTTTTTTATATCTGTTATTTTCATTGTATTAAACTGGGTATTTTTTAATTTGAATCCATTCCCAAATCTTCTGGATCAAAGGAGTAAAATGCTTCGCAAAATTGACACTCAGCCGTGACCTTACCCGCCTCGTTTGTCATTTTTTTTATGTCGCTAGAAGAATAAATTGACATCGTTTGCCTAACTTTATCAGGGCTGCACGTACATCCAAATTGTATCCTCCGTTTTTCAAAGACTGTAGGCTTTTCTTCATTAAACAACCTATATATTAGGGCTTCGTCAGAAATTTTAGGATCAAAAAACTCATCTGATTCTAAGGTATCTAGAAATAAATTCACCCTTTTCCAATTTTCGGAAGCATTTCCTGAAAGAAAATCGGCTGACGAAAAGTCTTCATTATCCATTTTATCCTCTTTCTTCAGAGCCTCAGATCCTTTTGCCAAATATTGCAGCATGATACCACCAGCTTTTACTATTTGTTTATCAGAATCTATATTTTCTTCATGAATTTTTATGCTAAATCGGGTAGGCAGTTGCTCCGACTGATGGAAAAAGTTTTCGGCACACTCCGTTAAGCTATCCCCTCTAAGAGGTGTTATACCTTGATAGGGTTCCTTACCTGCTCCCTCGTCAATGATTATTGCAAAATAGCCTTCTCCTATAAGCTCTTTAAATTCTTGATTAAAAGAAGGAGTATACTTTTTATCAAAACTTGAATGACACCTTATCCTAAAATTATCGTCATTACTTCCAAAGTTAAAATAATCGGTAGCAATTAATTTTAACGGACCCTTTCCTCTAATTTGAAGTGAAAGCTTCCACCTAAGGTCCATACTTTGCCCTATTAGAGATGTTAAAACACAAGCTTCCGCAACGATTTTACATATGACAGCTGGATAATTCTTATTCCTCAAAATTTCTGTAACAGAATTTGAAACTACCCCTAAGCGCCCCTTAATATCGGATTCCTCTAACTGAAAAGGCAAAACTGTATCAGTTTCTTGCATAATTAATTACCCTTACATTTTCTTACAATTCAGTAATAAGTAATGTAAAAGTTGATAAGTTTCTAGAGCATGAAAAGAATATGATTAGATTTGGTGAGCCCTTTAATAATAAGATTGATTATACCCGTCGCCCAGGGGCATATGCAATTATCAATGTAAAAGGAAAAATATTACTTACTTTTCAGGAAAGTGAAATACAGCTTCCTGGTGGCGGCATAGACAAAAACGAAAATCCAATTCAAGCACTGCATAGAGAAGTCATGGAAGAAACTGGCTGGAGGATTTTTATAAGAAAAAAAATAGGGATTTATCAAAAATTTATTTTTATGCCTGAATATGATTTATGGGCACACAAAATTTGCTCAGTTTATCTTGCTACAGGTGTCCATCCTATTTCACCACCCACTGAAGAAGAACATCTCCCTTTTATAACTGAACCAGAGACTGCCGCAAGAATATTACATTCCCCTGCAGATCGAGCTTTCGTTCGTAAGAATTTTCGAATTTAATAGGACTGAAGAACTTGAAAGAAATTTCTCGTCGGCCAACTATCTGCAATAAATCCTGTTTTTAATTGCCATTTTCTCACAGCCTGTCTTGTTTTTGCACCTAAGATTCCATCTAATTTTCCCACGTCTTCACCTAATTTAACAAGTTTTTCCTGCAAAATTATCATATCATCTTGATCCAAAATTCCTTCAGGGTTCATGTGGGAAAATGGTTTTGTGCCTTGTATCCTCTTGGCTAAGTATGCTGCAGTTACCGTATAAATGAAACTGTCATTCCATTTCAAAAATATATCATAATTTGAATAAGCAAGGAAACTAGGTCCATTATGGCCTTGAGGAAGTAACAATTCGGCATTTGGGTTCGAATTAATTATAGATGCAGGTATGCCCTTTACGCCTAAACTTACCCATTCTTCTATTGACCGACCTCTTCCAAAACCAGCTTCTTCAAATCTAAAATGCCTGCCTAAGACAACCTCATCTAACCAAGGTTCATTGGGCCGCCACCCTAAATGTGCGACCAGCTCAAATGCTGTAGCAACTGCGTCTTCTGGAGAGTTCTTCAAATCAATATTCCCATCGTTGTTTCCATCTTTCCCAAACCTAAGAATATCAGTGGGTAACATTTGAACTTGTCCTATTTCGCCAGCCCAAGCCCCTTTTATATCAGGATCAATTTGATTATCTTCTATAAGCTTTAGCCCTGCTAAAAATTCCAATTGAAACATTTCAGTTCTTCTACAGTCATGAGCTAATGTAGCCAAAGAATTTAATGTATTGAACTTACCTTGAACAGCTCCAAAATCTGTTTCCATAGCCCAGAAGGCAGTTATCACTTCAGACGGTATTCCATATCTATCCTCAAATTCATTAAATAACTTTGAATACTTTTGGATTTTCTTCCTTCCTGTTTTTATTCTATAGTCATTAACAGCCCTTTCTGCAAAATCTATAAAACTCATTTTAAAAGATTTCTGACTTCGATCATAAATCAATACTTTTTGGTCCTGCTTAATTTTTCCTATAATCTCAAGTGTNGTTTCAGGAATACCTATAATCGCAGCTTNACTNGAGAAATTATTCAAAAAGTCTTTAAAGCTTCCACCACANCTTATTGGGAATGCATTACCANCTGAAATTGGCNCNGCTANCCAATGAGTTAGGANCAGTATAAAAGNTAATATTTTGGATGGTATTTTCTTTTCCATTGAGCTCTACAGATTATTANATTTATTTAGGAAGTTAACTTATATGCCCAAAACATCCAACATACTGTACAGTTTAGGCTCTTTATTTAACGTCCATTGTGCCGCCTTAAGAGCTCCCCTAGCAAAGATTTCACGATTATTTGCAATGTGACTTATTACTATTCTCTCTCCAAAGCCTGCGAAAATTACTGAATGCTCTCCAACTACATCTCCGCCTCTAAGAGCCGTCAGTCCGATATTTCCACGGTTCCTTTTGGCTCGGACATTAGTTCTATCCAAATCTTTTACATCCTCTAGAGACACATCTCGGCCTTTTGCGGCTGCTTCTCCTAACATTAAAGCAGTTCCAGAAGGTGCATCTATCTTTTCTTTATGATGCATCTCAAGGATTTCAATATCAAACTCTTCATCTAATGTACTGGCTACCATCTCAGTTAACTTTGTTATCAAATTCACACCCAAGCTCATATTCCCTGCCTTCACAATTGTCTTTGATCTTGCATACATNGATATTTTCTCCTCTTCAGCAGAGGAAAATCCAGTGGTTCCAATTACATGATTAACATCCATGCCCTTAGTCAACTCCAATGNATGTAAAGTTGCCTCAGGTAGAGTAAAATCTATCAAGACATCAGCCTTGCTAAGCGTTTCTTTATAATTGTCAGAAATATCCAAATCAAAAGTGGAGCCTTGATTTACTTTTGAATAATCCTTTCCTATATCTGGATGGCCACTTTTTTCTAGTAAACCTACTAAATTAAAATTTTGGCTTTTAGGCAAGATATCCAAAATCATCCTTCCCATACGCCCAGTACAACCTGCTATGACTAAGTTAGTTTTTTTTACCATATAAAGATTCCTCTGAGAAAATTTGACCATATTATAAGGCATGCCTATAAAAAAGATAATAAATAATATTACTGCCTTGACAGAAGAAAATTGAAAGTGAATTAAAGAGTATGAAAAGTAAATTTGGCAATAAAGGTATGCCCTCTCAAAGACAGTTGAGAGTGTCCGAGCTAATAAAGCGTAAATTAGCAGATTTAATTTTAAGGATGGACTTTTTTGATTCCAATATATCTACTTCATCAATTTCAATTTCAGAGGTGCGATGCTCTCCGGACCTCAAAGTTGCGACTGCCTATGTTCTCTCCATAGGAGAGCACAAAACTGAGGATCTAGTTGCGTTGTTAAGAGTGAATACAAAAGAACTAAGATNTCAACTGGGAAAGACTTTAGATCTTAANTATACCCCTGAAATTCGTTTCATTNAGGACATTTCTGTTGATCAAATGCTTCGAACTGAGAGGCTTCTTAAGGATACCAAAGNATCATTAAATTTTGAGGATTAAGTAAAGAAATTTAGAGTATGAGAAAAACTCTTAATCATAATGCAATTAATGGATGGTTAATAGTAGACAAACCGAGAGGAATTAGTTCTTTTAACGTTGTTTCAACTATTAAGCGTATTTTGAAACCCAAAAAGATTGGACACGCGGGAACTCTTGATCCAGAAGCAACCGGTGTTTTGGCAGTNGCCTTGGGGGAATCTACCAAAACAATCCCCTATCAGACAAACACAGAAAAGAAATATACATTTAAAATAGTCTGGGGGAAGCAAACAGATAGTGATGATTCNGAGGGCAAAATAATTAANGAGAGCAAAAAAAGACCAGANAAATATGAAATTCTTGATATTTTNCCTTTATTTTTAGGTAATTTAAAGCAAATGCCTCCTATTTTTTCGGCAAAAAAAATCAATGGTAAAAAAGCATATGACCTGGCACGTAGTGGACAAGNTGTTAATTTAAGGCCCGCTAATATTCAAGTATTCAAACTTGATCTCATAAAAGTCTGGGACAAAAATACCGCAGAATTTTTCTTGAGCTGTGGCAAAGGAACTTATGTGAGATCAATTGCACGAGATGTAGGCAATGCTTTGGNCTGTTTTGGTTANGCCAAAGATATAAGGAGAACATNTTCGGGAGGAATGGATATAAAAAGNTCCATTGAATTTTCGCTGCTAAAGACACTAGAANAAAATGAACTAATAGATTTAATTCTACCNACCCAAGAAGTCCTCAAACATATTAGAGAAATCAAATGCAACGAACTTCAGTACAACAGAATAAAAAATGGGCAATCAATTAAAATTGAGAGTACTTCTGAGGGANTTAAATCTGAGGTATGGGCAAGCTATAAAGAGAATCCTATTGCCATAGGAATAATTGATGGGGAGGTTTTTTCACCAAAAAGAATTCTTAACATCTTTTCCTGAATGAACCTTTAATCGAAATGATAATAAGAAAATTTAATAAAGATGGTATGCACTCCAGAGCTGAGTATTCAGCATGTATGAAATATCGATATAGCTTAAGTAGAGAGTGGAGCCCCAAAGCACCAAGAGTTCTTATATTATTACTTAACCCATCCACTGCAAATGAAAAATCTGATGATCCCACAATCCTTAGATGCCGGAAAAGAGTTTCTTCTCTTGGTTTTGGTTCCATGAGGATTTGTAATCTTTTCGCTTTTAGCAGTAAGAATCCTAAGAATTTATTAATAGAACCCGAACCTATAGGCCCTAAGAATGATAAAACCATACTAGCAGCTTGTGATTGGCTAAAAGATGGACCCTCTGAGCCGGTCGTAATCTGTGGATGGGGCACTAACGGTGTAATATTAAACCGAGGAGATATCGTTAAAGAAATATTAACTAAAAATTCCTTAAATATTTTTTGCCTTGGTTTAACAGGAAATAATCAACCAAAGCATCCCCTTTATGTCAGTTATGCAAAAGAAATAATGCTTTGGACTTAAATTAGCATGCAAATATTTTTGCCTTTCCAAATGGATAAAAATTCTCTATACACGCCAATAATAATGAAATCTTCTAGGCTGGACGACATCCTGGCTAGACGTCAATTAGGAGAAAAGAGATGTCGATAACATCAGAAAAAAAGACGGAAACTATAAAAGAATTTGCGTTAAAAAAGGGGGACACAGGTTCTCCAGAAGTGCAGATAGCAATTCTTACCAGCAGAATTAACACATTAACCGAACATTTTAAGATACACAAAAAGGACAATCACTCGCGACGTGGTTTATTGAAAATGGTATCCCTAAGGCGAAAATTGCTAGATTATGTAAAACAAAAAAATGAAAGCAGGTACCAAGATATCATCAAACGACTTAGTTTGAGAAGGTAAATAATAAAAAGAACTGCTTTACGGTTGGCACAAGCAAAATAAATGAAATTCCAATATATGAGAATCAAAACTTTGTTAATCAAAGTATTTCTTAATAAGAGTAGGTAAAAGGAACGTTATGTTTAAGATAATTAATAAATCAATGAAATGGGGACATGATACCCTGACATTAGAAACTGGAAAAATTGCAAGACAAGCAGATAGCGCAGTTTTAGCAACTTACGGCGAAACTTCAGTTTTAGCTGCAGTCGTATTTGCTAAAACAGCAAAGCCTGGGCAAGATTTTTTTCCCCTGACTGTAAATTATCAAGAAAAATATTACGCAGCGGGTAAAATTCCGGGAGGGTTCTTTAAAAGAGAAGCTCGACCAACAGAGAAGGAAACTCTTACAAGTAGACTAATTGATAGACCTATTAGACCCCTGTTTGTTGAAGGATTTAAGCATGAAGTCCAAGTAACCTGTACTGTATTAAGTTACGACTCTGAAAATGATCCAGATATTGTTGCTATGATAGCGGCATCCGCAGCCTTAACATTGTCTGGCGCTCCATTCAGAGGGCCTATAGGCTGTGCCCGGGTCGGATATTCTGAGGGTGCTTATATTTTAAATCCTTCTGTCGATGACATGGAAAAATTAAGAGATAACCCAGAGCAACGGCTTGATCTTGTGATTGCGGGGACAAAAGATGCTGTGATGATGGTTGAATCTGAAGCCTATGAACTTTCGGAAAAAGAAATGCTAGGAGCGGTCGAATATGGCCACAAGATGATGCAACCAGTCATTGACTTAATAATCTCAATGGCTGAAGAGGGCGCAAATGAACCCTTTGAATTTACACCAAGTGATAGCTCTGAACTCCTAAAGGCCATTAAAAAGGCTGGGGAAAAAGATCTTCGAAAAGCATTTTCGATCACTGATAAGATTAAAAGACAATTAGCAATTCATGAATCAGTAGAAAAGATAAAGGAAAGCCTATCTGAAGATCAACTTGATGACGAAAACCTAGATAGTTGCATTAAGGAAGTTGAATCTGAAATTGTACGCGGAGATATATTATCAAAGGGAAATAGAATAGATGGTCGAGACTTGAACACTGTCAGGCCAATAATATGTGAAACCAGCTTGCTACCAAGGACTCATGGTTCTGCACTATTTACTAGAGGCGAAACTCAAGGCTTAGTTATTACGACTTTAGGAACTGGTGATGATGAACAAATGATAGATGCTTTGCATGGTTCTGGGAGATCTAATTTCATGTTGCACTACAATTTTCCTCCCTATTCTGTTGGAGAATGTGGAAGAAATGCTGGTCCTGGAAGGCGTGAAATTGGACATGGAAAATTAGCTTGGAGAGCTTTACAAGCTGTTTTGCCTGCTTCCACAGACTTTCCTTACACCATAAGGATAGTTTCAGAAATTACTGAATCAAACGGTTCTTCCTCTATGGCTTCGGTGTGTGGAGGATCTCTTTCAATGATGGATGCAGGCATACCTTTAAAGGCGCCAGTTGCAGGTGTTGCTATGGGTTTAATTTTAGATGGGAAAGAATTTGCTGTATTAACCGATATTTTAGGAGATGAAGATCATTTAGGGGATATGGATTTTAAAGTTGCGGGTACAAGCGAAGGCATAACATCCTTGCAAATGGATATTAAGGTGGCAGGGATAACATCCGAAATTATGGCCAAAGCCCTCGATCAAGCTAAAGAAGGCCGTCTGCACATTTTGGGAGAGATGTCTAAGGCTCTTTCTACTGCAGGCCAATTCTCGGTGCATGCCCCCAAAATAGAAACAATGCAGGTAGCTACAGATAAGATTCGGGAAGTTATAGGTTCTGGAGGTAAAGTTATAAGAGAAATAGTTGAGGTATCTGGTGCCAAAGTAGATATTAATGATGACGGCATAGTGAAAATAGCATCTACCGATTCAGATAAAATAGACCATGCCATTAAAATGATTAAAGATATTGTTGATGAGCCAGAAGCCGGCCAAATATATACAGGCAAAGTAGTGAAAATAATGGATTTCGGGGCTTTTGTGAACTTCTTTGGTAAGCGTGATGGATTAGTTCACGTAAGCCAATTGGCCAATGAAAGGGTGAATCATCCTAAAGACGTGCTAAAGGAAGGGCAAGAAGTAAAAGTTAAATTATTGGGGTTTGATGACCGTGGAAAAGTACGACTATCAATGAAAGTTGTAGATCAGGAAACGGGAGAAGAGATAAAAACTGAAAAGACAGAAAAGAAAGACTAGGCTAAGAATTAAGCCCAATTCTTTTTTAGCAGTTAGATGTCAAGCTTCAAAAACTTTCTTCGAAAGGTGTCTAATTTTTGGTAATAGGGGTAAGCTTGATCCACTATTGATTTCTGATAGACTGTGAGGTTCACTTTCCTAGAGTTCCCGGAGATGAAGCTGGTGCTTTTGTTAGTGTTGTGATACCAAATTTTTCCCCAAATACCATCGTCTGGATGAGGACCTTCTGGCCAAGAAAGCATCTTTTCAGAAAACTTAATTCCTGCGTGTTTGCAAATCTTGCGTAAAGTTTCTTCTGGTTTAGCTAGTAAATCCGATGATGAAAATACAAAAGGCGCTCTGCCTGTTTTTTCTAAGAGATATTCGAATATCCTAAGCTGTTGCTTAATTCCAATATCTTCTAATCCAAAATTTTCCACTTTTTCGTTAAAACTTCTTACAACATATTCTGGCTCTCTAATCAGAAAAATATTATGCACTCTATCCAAAAACTTCAAATCTAGTTCTGAACATATGTGATGTGCCATTTGCTTTTGATAGAGAATTTTTTCTGAAAAATTTGATTCAGAGCATCTCTTAGCAATCTCATTATAGTTTGTACTCATATTTTTGATTATTTCATCTCTGAGTGGATGACACTTTCTAGTTTTAAATAAATAGGCACCATAAAAGGGTTCGTCCATAACTTTGCAATCCCCTCGATTTGAAAAACTCCGCATTAAAGATGTTGAAATATTTCTTGGTCCAGACCAAACAGCAAGTCTAGTTTTCATCATATCCAATTTCTTTCCGATAAAGCTCTTTAATCCTATCTGTAATAGGTGTTTCCGAAGTCCCTATCCTTTTACCGTCGATTTCAAAGATATTTGTCTGACCCGCAAAAGTACCCGTAATAAATGCTTCATCAGCGCTATATGTTTCTACCAGACTAAAGTTTTTTTCCTTTACCAAAATCCCTTCCTCTCTGCAAAGTTTTATTACCTTTGAACGGGTAATGCCGTTCATACAATAATCTCCAGTTGACGTCCAAACCTCTCCTGATCTGACAATAAAGAAGTTGCATGCATTGGTAGTATTGACAAAACCATGAGGATCCAACATCAGAGCTTCATCACCACCCGCTTCCTTAGCCTGAATACAAGCAAGGACACAATTCAGCTTAGAATGGCTATTTAACTTAGGATCTTGACTCATAGGCAAGCCTCTAACTTGAGGCACAGTGACCAATCTAATTTTCTTATTAGAGTCCTTAGTTAATGGTATTGAATGCTCCATTATAATAACCAGAGTAGACCCATAAATAGAAAGATCTGGATGCTGAAATGGACGGATTTTTTCTCCCCTTGTTAGCATCAATCTGGCATGCACATCGTGAGTCATCTTATTTTTAGTGCGTGTTTTTTCTAGTATAGAGAATAACTCTTCTTTGCCTAGGCCAACATCTATGCCCGTCGCCTTTGCAGCTTCAAAAAATCTGCTCAAGTGTTGGTCTAAAAAAATCCATTCTGAATTATGTAATCTAATACCTTCCCAGACACCATCACCCAGTAAGAAGCCACTATCATAAACAGATATTTTTGCTTCCTTTTTAGGATATAATTTTCCATTGATATAAATAAATATTTTTTCGTTTCTCGGGTCATTTTCCGACGAATGTGTGGAAATCATCGCCAACTCCTTTTCTTAAAAGTTCGAAAAATGATATCATTTTGGCTCCAACAAAAAAACAGAAACCTACAAAAAATTCAACTTAACCAGCCTTTGGTTTCATTAACAATTAACTGATGCAGGAAATCTATGTGATCATCCCGACTATTTAAACATTCAATATAGTTAAATTCTTTACCGCCAGATCCCAAAAAACTTTCTCTAATTTCTTCTTCTATTTCCTCCAAAGTTTCGATGCAATCTGAAGAAAAAGCTGGAGCTATAACTGCTATCCTATTTTTCCCTTCCTTAGCTAGATCTGAGACAAAGTCCACTGTTGCCGGCCCCAACCACTTTCCAGGACCGAACTTAGATTGAAAAGTTGTTGTAATTATTTCTTCTTTCCAACCCAGCTCTTCTCTTAATAATCTGGTAGTTTTTTGACATTGACAGTGATAGGGATCGCCAGCCAAAAGATATCTCTCTGGCACCCCATGATAAGAAACGACAAGATGTTCTGGCTTACTTTGAAGTGCATTATACTTTTCTAATACAGAGTTGGCTAAACATTTAATATAACCAGGCTTGTCAAAATATGAAGGAATAGTTCTAATAGATGGCTGCCATTTAAGTTTAATCAAAGCCCTAAAAGCCTGATCATTTGCCGTTCCAGTTGTAGCTGCACTGTATTGAGGATAAAGCGGCAGGAAAGCGATTCTATCACAACCTTTTTCTTTCATTTCGTTAATCGTTTTTATAGTTGAAGGGTTGCCATATCTCATACAAAATTCAACTATTACACTTTCACCAAATCTCTTCTTTAAACTATCTCTTAGCTTTTCAGCTTGGTTACGCACGTTTGTAAGTAACGGGCTTTCATTTTTTTCATTGTTCCATATTGACTTATAAGCAGCTCCACTAGAAAAAGGTCTCCTACTAAGAATTATAGTCTGAAGAATAATTTGCCAAATCCAAGGCGTATAATCTATGACACGTCTATCCGACAGAAATTCACTCAGGTATCTTCTTACAGCCCAATAGCCTGTTGAGTCAGGTGTCCCCAAATTTGCAATAAGTATCCCAACTTTAGGTTTTATTACTTTCGGATGTTCATGAGGAAGCTTGACTTCCTCAAACTTGTTCTTTTCCATCTCTACACTGATATTTTGAGTGAAATCTTTCATTACTAATAATACAAATACTTACATCTCATATAGTTCTTAATTCACTAAATTTTTTTAAAATGAAATGCAGCTGTGTCGTGAAATACCAACTACCTACTTTATTATAATATATCAACTAATGTTTTTCATTTTCTCAAATTTAAATCTGTTTCTTCCATCCTGTAAAACAAATTATATTAAAAGTTGTAATGAATTTGCCATCAAAATCTGAAAATTCCTCTTGATAGTTAGT
>PBQX02000004.1:0-60438 GCA_002725175.2 Paracoccaceae bacterium | reverse complement strand
TGAATTAGCAAAAAATAATCTAAATACAGCAGTAGGTGATGAAGGAGGCTTTGCTCCCAACCTTAAATCAAATGAGGAAGCTTTGGACCTTATTGCTGATGCAATAGAAAATTCTGGCTACAAAATTGGAAGGGACATTTATTTTGCACTGGATTGTGCAGCAACGGAGTATTTTGATGGAGAAAAATATAATATTTCCGAAGAAAAATTGAATATGAATTCGGGTGAGAAAGTAAATTATCTAGAGAAATTGGTGAAATCTTATCCAATAATATCGATAGAAGATGGTATGGCAGAAGACGATTGGCAAGGATGGCAAATGCTGACAGAAAAGTTAGGAAGAAACTGCCAATTGGTAGGAGATGACCTATTTGTTACAAATTTAGAAAGATTAAAGCTAGGCATTGAAAGGAAANGTGCAAACTCCATTCTGATAAAACCCAATCAAATTGGCACACTAACAGAAACNTTTAATTCTATTGACCTAGCCCATCAAAATCAGCTTAGTTGTATAATGTCACACAGNTCAGGGGAAACTGAAGATAACTATATTNCTGACCTANGCGTAGCAAAGAATTGNAATCAAATAAAAACGGGTTCNTTAAATAGATCGGAAAGATTATCCAAATACAANCAACTTATTAGAATAGAGGAAATTTTAGGNAATAAAGCTAAATATAGCGGNCCANTAGCGTTTAATAATTTTACTTTATAGCGCCAGATAGGTGANTGGANAAATTATTCAAAACCTGATTAAATAAAAATTGAGTCAANTCTTTACGATTTGAGAAATTTCCTGATCGGGNTTTNTTTCCGAAAGTCATGTAAATTTTTGACCTATGTCTAGTCCCTAAAANTTTAAAAATGTGACCNNCAAGAGTTCTTGAGTGATACCATGCAAAAAAGTCTTTATCCAAATGANCATTAGTACAATAATAAATAGTTAAGGACTGTACTTTAGTAGAATATTTTTCCTCNCCTTCACCCTGATAAACCGCCTGAAAAAGACCTGAATTAAAAGGTAATATCCTTTGGCCATCACTACTCGTTCCNTCAGGAAAAAGAATCACTAAGTTTTCACTTTTTAAAGCCTCTTCTAAAGCATCTAATTGCTTTAATATTTTAGCCGGATTTCTTTCAATAAAGATTGTTCCTACAACTTTAGCAAGATTNCCAAAAATAAACCATCTCCCCACTTCAGATTTTGCAACAAACCTTCCAGGCTGTATAGACATTATTGCTAAGATATCTATCCAGGATATGTGGTTAGANACAATTAGACCACTTTTTATTCCTGACCCTTTACAAACNACCTGAAAGCGACACAGGAATAAAGCAAATTTTGACCAAGCCTTTAATATAAAGNTATTCAANCCTCTCAGATTGAACATCTGAAATATTCNAAATAAGATTAATAACTTAAGCGTAATGATTNCAAAAATAAATATTTTTGGTAACAAAATGCAAANCTCAATGCCTGTTATAGGTTTTATTGGNTTAATTTCTTTTGGANNCCAAGTATAACTTATNCCTTTACGCATCAGNTTATCTTATACTTATTTATGATATTTGATTTTTCTGCAAAAACAAAAATATCTATGGTTTTCAATTGCCTATCTATAAATGCTCCTTCACCTATCTGGCCGCCAAATGATAAATATGTTTTCAACAGACTGGGCAATTGTTTTTTTGCTTGTTGCACGTTTATATGCTCTTCAGCCATTTGGTTCAATTTTAAAAAACCTTCAGGCCTTGCTGGAACCGTAATTTTCTNGGATANATGATTGTAATGCAAAAAACTAAGCGCGTGATTAAATTCATGTGGAGAGTTTCCTTTAANTGAAGCGACNCCAAAAACAATTTCAACTTCCTTATTTTCTAGATATTTNATCAAAGCTAGCCAAAGTAGATATAATGCTAACCCATCCCTATATTCATGATCCACACAAGACCTTCCGACCTCTAAGAAGAGATTTCGAGATTTAACTAAAGAATCTATCACAAATTCAGAATTTGAGTAAAAATGATTTGGCCCATCAGAAGCGCCGCCAACTATCAATCGGCAAGTACCAACGGCATAATTATTTGACCCTTTGCATAAGCGCTTCCTATCAATGAGAATAATATGCTCCGCAAGAGAATCATAAATATCCTCATCTAATTTAACACCTTGCTCTGAATCACCGATTCCCTCATTCAATCCTCTTAAAAAAATCCGATGCCTTAGCCGCTTACAAGCCTCAATCTCATCATTATTTGTAGCTATCTTAGCAATTAAGTTTCTAGTCTCTATCATGATCGAAGATAATTTTAATCTCAAAACCTAGGATAGTTTCTTACAATAAGATTTAAAATTCCTACTGTTTTCTTGATAGTTAATAGCAGAGTTATTAACCTCATTAATTTCTTTTGGGGTTAACTCTCTAACAAATTTTGCAGGCTTCCCTAATATTAATGAATTGGGAGGAAACTCCTTACCTTCAGTGACAAGTGCCCCAGCTCCTACAAGACTATTTTTGCTTATCCTAGCGCCATTTAAAATAATGGCACCCATTCCTACTAAGCTACTATCTTCTATCGTTGCTCCGTGTAATATTGCATTATGCCCTATGGTACAATTGCGTCCGATAGTTAGTGGATAGCCCATATCAGTATGCAAGACACAATTTTCCTGAATATTGGAGCCTTCATCTATAAATATGAGCTCATTATCACCTCTTAAGACAGCCCCAAACCAGATAGAAACTTTTTCCCTAATCTCAACCTTACCAATGATAGTTGCATTATCTGCGGTCCAAAAATTATTACTTTCTGGAAATATTGGCTGAAATTCTTTGAAACTGTACATCAAACTTTATTTTTCCTTTCTTCAAACTCGCAATTTAAACCACTAACAAAACTCTCTAAACTTGAATTTCGACATAGGGACAATCTACTAGCTTTTACTATTGCTCTTATTTCATCTAGCGTTTTATGAAATTCATTATTTACCAAAACATAATCATACTCTTTCCAGTGCTCTATTTCACTTTTTGCCTCTGCCATGCGATTAGACACAATCTTCTTGCTATCTTGGCGTCTACCTAGCAGCCTATTTTCCAGTTCAGAAATTGAAGGAGGTAGAATAAAAATTGAAATAACATTCTCTGAGAAATCTGATGATCTAATTTGATCTCCGCCTTGCCAGTCAACATCAAAAACGAAGTCTTTGCCTTCCATTAGACCTAATTCTATTGGTGCTTTTGGTGTTCCATAATAATTTCCAAAAACTTTAGCATATTCGAGCATATCTCCTTTTTCTGAAAGATTTTTAAAGGTAGAAATATCAACAAAAAAATAATCCTTCCCATCAAGTTCTCCACGACGCTTTTCTCTAGTGGTAAAAGATATGGAAAAACTAAGATTTGGGTCAGAATCAACCAGCTCCCTTGCCAAAGATGATTTTCCAGCTCCAGAAGGGGAAGATATAATAACAAGCAATCCAGATGATTTCAAAAATTTCATAATTTTATATAGCTACATCTCTAAATCAAGAATCTAATCTTTTTTAGCAAAAACTCAAATTGAAATTCACTTTGAAAATATCTTTTCTTAAATGCCTTGTAAATACCTCAACTGAACCAAAATGTTGCATGGTTGACTAAAAGAAGTTTCCTTTAATCATCGGTCCTGTGATCGAATTCTAATATCACTCAATTCCTTTGGATTTCTTCAGCAACTAAAAATGCCATTTCTAACGCTTGAGAAGCATTTAATCTTGGGTCACACGCAGTATGGTATCTATAAGAAAGTTCGTTATCCTCAACTGGCAAAACTCCTCCGGTGCACTCCGTAACATCCTTTCCTGTCATTTCTACATGAATCCCACCAGGGTAAGTTCCTTCCCCTCTGTTAATTTCAAAAAATTGCTGCACTTCTTTTAATACTTTGTTAAAGGGCCTTGTCTTAAAACCACTATCTGATTTAATAGTGTTGCCGTGCATTGGATCACAAGACCAGACAATATTTCGCCCTTCCTTTTTCACAGCCCTGATTAAATCAGGAAGATAATTTTCTACTTTGTCAGCTCCGAAGCGGGTAATTAATGTCAACCTCCCTGCCTCATTTTCTGGATTCAACTTATCAATTAGTCGTATCAGTTCATCTGGACTCAATGTAGGACCACATTTTAAACCTAAAGGGTTTTGGACTCCTCTGCAGAACTCAACATGTGCACCATCAATTTGGCGAGTCCTGTCCCCTATCCATAGCATATGGCCAGATCCAGCCAATGGTAACCCACTAGTACTATCAACTCGACAAAGAGCTTCCTCATATTCGAGAAGAAGAGCTTCATGGCTAGTAAAAAAATCAACTTTATTTAAAGCATCAGTATTTCTCGAAGTTATGCCTGCTGCATGCATAAACTCAATTGACTCGGCGATTTTATTAGCTATCTCAGAAAATTTCTCATAACCATCAAATTTTTTTGTACTTTCTAAAGTCCAAGAATGCACCTTCCCTATATTCGCAAAACCTCCTTGACTAAAGGCTCTTAATAAATTTATTGATGCAGCAGCTTGAGAATAAGCTGTTAGCATCCTTTTTGGATCAGGTTCACGTGCAGTGGTGTTAAGCTCTATACTATTAATAATATCTCCCCGATATGAAGGATACTCTATGCCGTTAACTACCTCAAAATCTGAAGAACGAGGTTTAGCAAATTGCCCAGCCATCCGGCCTATCTTTATCACCGGAAGTTTAGCTCCAAAAGTTAAGACTACCGCCATTTGTAAAATAGCTTTAAAGGTATCTCTTATCAAATCAGCGGAAAACTCTTCAAAACTCTCTGCACAATCTCCACCTTGCAATAAAAATGCTTTGCCCTCTGAAACGAGACCAAGGTGCTGTTTAAGGCTCCTCGTTTCTCCAGCAAAAACAAGAGGGGGGTAACTATTTAAGGTTTTTTCTACATATTTTAAGTTAGCTTCATCACCATAGCTTGGCATCTGAATTCTATCTTTATTTCGCCAACTAGCTCTACTCCATTCTTCTCCCATGACACTTCCCTAAAGTAAAATACTTTGTGTACATGTAATCCAAACAAATTAGGAATACCAGAAATAAAATTTTAACATAATCACTTTTTCTATTGACCTTTTAGCCAACTAATTACAACAGTTATCTCAATACTATAGTAATCGAGAAAAAGTATGGAAAAATCTGGAACTTTGAGTACCTTGGAAAAATCTGCTCGAAGGAATTTTGTCTTTGTGGTTCTTAATGATTTTTCCCTAATTGCTTTCGCAAATGCTATAGAGCCTCTAAGATTAGCAAATAGAATGGCAGGAAAAGAGCTTTACACATGGACTGTCAGATCATCCAATACAAGTACGGAAGTAAAATGCTCGAATTACTCAGTAATAAAAGTCAACGACAGTCTCCCAGAAATCAACCGAGAAGATACCATTATAGTTTGTGGAGGAACTAATATTAGAGATAATACCACTAAGCATCTTTTATCCTGGTTAAGAAAAGAGTCTAGAAAAGGTGTTGATATAGGTGGCTTATGTACGGCTGCATATACCCTGGCAAAGGCAGGTTTGCTTTCTGACAAAAAATGCACAATTCATTGGGAGAATAGAGAAGCCTTTCTTGAAGAATTTCCTGGAATTGAATTAAGTAATCGTGTCTACACAATTGACAAAAATAGATTTTGTGCAGCAGGTGGCACAGCTTCAACGGATTTAATGCTTAGTTTAATATCTAATGACCACGGCCCTGAACTTTCCAATCTAGTTGCAGATCAAATGATTTATAGCTCCATTAGAACTGATCGTGACGAGCAAAGGCTGTCTATACCAACCAGAATAGGAGTTAGAAATCCTAAATTAGCAAATGTTATTCAAAGTATGGAACAAAATCTCGAAGATCCAATCTCTCCATCGATTTTAGCCAAAGACGCTGGCATGTCAGCTAGACAGCTTGAGCGCCTATTTAGAAGGTATCTATTAAGATCTCCAAAGAAATATTATATGGAACTTAGGCTTCAAAAAGCTAGAAATCTTCTGTTGCAAACAAATATGTCGGTAATTAACGTAGCCCTAGCTTGTGGTTTTGCATCTCCCTCACACTTCTCAAAGTGCTACCGCTCATACTTTTTGACAACACCATACAGAGAACGAGGGTCCAAGGTATATAATTAGAGTTAAATAATGAAGAAAGTAATCATAATAACGGGAGCTAGCAAAGGTATAGGGGCTGCTTGTGCACGCTTATTTTTAAAAAAGAACTATCTTGTTGCGTTATTAGGTAGAAATAAGAAAAAGCTAACAGAGGTCAAATCAAGTAATCATAATGCTTTATTGATTCAATGTGATATAACTAAAGAAACAGAAATAATCCAAGCATTTCAATTAGTTTTAAAGAAATGGGGACGATTAGATATTCTATTCAATAATGCTGGAATGTCCTTACCGGAAAACCGCATAGACCAAATAAATATCGCCGAATGGAAAAATTTAATTGATGTCAATTTAACAGGTTCATTCATATGCGCCAAAGAAGCATTCAGAATAATGTCTAACCAGAACCCTCAGGGTGGCAGAATTATTAACAATGGGTCCGTTTCTGCAAAAGTACCTAGATATGGTACAGCGGCCTACACAAGCTCAAAACATGCCATAACCGGATTAACTAAAGCTATTGCATTAGATGGCAGGGATTTAAATATTGCCTGCAGTCAAATAGATATAGGAAATGCCAACACAAATATGGTAAAAAAGATAAATGCTGACCTAAAGAAAAATCATCAGAAAAACTCTACAGAATCCACAGAAGAACCTACAATGGATGTTAAATATGTTGCTAAATCAGTGCTACATATTGCTGAAATGCCTATAGAAGCCAATGTTCAGTTTATGACTTTATTAGCCAATAAAATGCCCTTTATAGGTCGTGGCTAACACTCTTTACATGATCCAAAGCATCCTTCGGACTTGAAGTTACCAGATCAAAGATTTTTAATTTTTCCGAATTTAATTCTAAAATGTTTATCTTTGTACCCAAAACTAACGGAATTTGTTTAAAACGCATTTTTAATTGCTCAGCCAATTGAATTACATCTGGCAATTTCTCCCTATTCACTAATGAAATTCCTACGAGAGAAAATTCCCTTTCTTGAATTTCTGCATAAATTTTATCCATAGGTCTACCTACAACAACAGTAGGATTTGCCCCTTCTTTTCTAAACATACCTGCTGCAATGACCATTCCAAGCATATGAAGCTCTTCCTCAGGCAAAATTAACATTACTTCTGGCCCTGGACCAAAAGAATAAAGGCTTCCCAGATAATTTTTTTCGAAAATTCTAGCTAACTTCTGAAGTCTCTGGCTAGCTAAAGATACCTGGGAAAAAGAAATTTTACTTTCCTCCCAGTATATACCCAGTAAGGCAGCTGCCTCTGGAAGGAAAAATTCGTAAATTTCACTAAAAGTTATTCCAGTTCCAACTATTTTATCTATTATTTTAATCTGATGGGTTTCATCATCTATTAAAACAGCATTGCACAATTCTTGAACATCGCCATTTCTATCTAAAAAATTCGATACATATTTTTTGTTGGCCGCCAACTCATTTAACGCCATTTCTGCCAAGTCAAGNTTATCCATGACNGGCCCTATTCTCCAAAACGGAATTTTGCAATATTATCTCCCCTGNACTCTACTCTGACTTAATATAAAAAAAAGGCAAGAGATAAATTCAGAATCAAAGTAACGACTTTTAATTTATATGCTTTAGATTCCCTAACTCATAAATTATGATTTAGCGATGATTGGTCTTTGGNTGNATGGAATTTCGGTTCCTAAGCATACATCAAAAGACTGGTTAAAAAAGCCCATCACTTAGCAATTGTACCTTTATAAAATGTCCAGTTATAACATTTCTTTTCAGATAACNGCCGAAATTAGATGAGAATTGCATTGTTTGAAGGACCAATCGGTCATGAAGTTNCTTTTTACGTATANTAGGTAAAATCCTTTNTTATTTCCCCANACATGGTGAAGTGGGNCCACATATAAATTTCCNAAGTAAATAAATTTTATTAATCATCGAACTAACTATAATCTCTCTGATCATCAATTACCTTACCGTCTTTAGGTAATGAATTCACTTGAAAAATCTCTACATTTGCTCTCAATTTAAAAATATCTTTTCCTAAAGTTTCTAAATCTTCTTTGCTTATTTCGCTATTGNCCTCTACNTGAATAGTAATTTGGTCCATTTCATTTTGTCTTTTAACGACAATTCTAGCCTTAATAATACCTTTATTCCTTCGAACAAATTCAGCNACTTGCTCTGGNCTAACAAACATACCTTTAATCTTAGTAGTTTGATCTGCACGCCCCATCCATCCNTTAATTCGCACATTAGTCCTTCCACATGNACTTNTCCCAGGAAGAAATNCTGAAAGGTCGCCCGTAGCGAATCGGATTAAGGGATAATCACGATTTAAATTTGTGACCAAAACTTCTCCAACTTCTCCTTCATCAACTGGNTTTCCTGTCCCTGGCGTTACTATTTCTACTAANACGCCCTCATCAACAATCATACCTTCTAACGATTCAGTTTCATAAGCTATGAGGCCTAAATCTGCTGTTCCATAACTCTGCAAACAATTTATGCCCCTATCTTTATATTCTTGACGCAAACTTGGGAANAAAGCTCCTCCACCAACATGTGCCTTATTTATTTTCGATAAGTTAAATNNAAGCTCTTCTGCCTTATCCAAAATTACCTTCAAATAATCTGGNGTACCTACATAGGCGGAAACACCAAAATGANANCATGATGCAACTTGCATATCCGTTTGGCCAGTACCGGCTGGTAGAACAGTAGCCCCAATAGCCCTACCAGCATTTTCGTACATCATACCTGCTGGAGTTAGGTGGTATGAAAAGCAATTTTGAATAATGTCATTATCTCTAAAACCAGAGGCATAAAGGCCACGAGCACCTCGCCACCAATTATTTGACATTTTCCCTGGTTCAAATATAGGTCCTGGGCTTTGAAAAAGGTGATCAAACTCGGTTATTGGGATTGCNTTATACCCCCCTAACGGCGGATTTTCCTTCTGTGCATTAGCTAGATCATTTTTCCTCAAAACTGGNAACTTTTGAAGCGAATTTATACTATAAAATGTATCTAGGTCTAAGTCGGAAAGGCTTTCTTTCATACCTTCACAGTGGTCACGCACATATTTTAAATGCTCAGGCAGAAGCTTTGAAAGATTTTCCTCTCTCTGTTCGTCAGTCCTGATTTCGAGTTCATCAAAATATTTTGCTGCCACTTTTAGCTTAACCAACGCTTACGCCGCCGGTAACTCCTAACATCTCTAAATGACTTTCTGCCACCTTCAGCCATACCCAGGTAGAATTCCTTAACATCTGGATTCTCTCTAAGGTCTTTCGCTGAACCATCCATCACGACCCTACCCGATTCCAATATATAGCCATAATGTGCAAATCTAAGTGCTATATTTGTGTTCTGCTCCGCTAAAAGAAAAGATACGCCTTCCTTCTCATTAAGGTCTTTAACAATTCCAAAAATTTCCTCCACTAATTGAGGGGCCANTCCCATNCTTGGCTCATCNAGNAAAATAGTCTCCGGCTTGGACATTAATGCTCTACCNATAGCACACATCTGCTGCTCACCTCCAGATGTATATCCAGCCTGACTTCGTCTTCGCTCTTTTAACCTTGGAAAATAAGAATATACCATCTCTAAATCAGCAGATATTGCTGATTTTCCATCACTTCGTGTATAAGATCCAGTTAAGAGNTTCTCTTCCACAGTTAAATGTTCAAAACAGTGGCGCCCTTCCATAACTTGTATAACACCTTTTTTAACCATGTTTGATGGATTTTCATGCATTATGGATTGATCTTTATAAGTAATGCTTCCCTTAGTAACTTCCCCACGTTCAGAATGCAAAAGGTTAGATATTGCCTTCAGTGTTGTACTTTTACCAGCACCATTACCTCCTAAAAGCGCAGTTATTCCACCTTGATGGACATTAAGGCTTACTCCCCTAAGAACCAAAATAATATGATTATATACTACCTCAATATTATTGACTTTTAGAAGCACTTCCTCTTTTTCTCTGCTATCTAACATTTTTTACTTTCTTAGAGTTTTAATTAATCTTTTTTTTGAATTTTGTCCTTTGGCCCAAACTATGAGCCAAAGGAAGTTTTATTATTATTTGCAGTGACCTGAAATATTGTTCTCAGCCGCATATGCAGAAGCATCTGCTTCAATAAGAGCGTCAACAACATCTCTATCAGCACCAACAAAGTCGGTAATCAACGACCAAGTTTTACTGCTAGCATCCCACTGCTGAATAGCACCCAAACCAGGTCCTCCATGGTTCTCACATGTTACATCAATAGTAGATGTGAAGTTATCAAAACCCATTTCAGTCCAACGAGCTTGGTCAATCTTAAGGTTCTCAAGACCATCTCTCATCATTCCAGGGGTTATGTCACCAGCACCATGAATTTTCTGTGCAGTACGAATTGCTTCAACCATGTAAGCAGCATTCAGCATACCTCTGCTATACAAAATAGTACCAACCTGGTCACCAGCACCAGCCGCATTTCCGGCATCAATGACATGCTTTTGGATATCCCTATACGCACCAAAATCAGTACCAGGTCTATTCATAGCTATAGCCTTATATCCATCGGACTTAGCACCTGCTGGCAAAACATCATTTTCTGACGCAGACCACCAAACACCAATGAATCTGTCCATTGGGAATCTAATTGATGCTGCTTCACTTATAGCAACCTGGTTCATAACACCCCAGCCCCACATTGTTACAAAGTCTGGCTTTTCTTTTCTAACTTGCAACCATGTAGACTTTTGCTCTTGCCCTGGATGGTCTACCGGAAGAAGAAGTAATTCATAGCCATGCTTTTTTGAAAGCTCCTCTAGTGTCCTTATAGGCTCCTTACCATATGCTGAGTTATGATAAACAAGCGCCACTTTTTTCCCTTCTAAAGATCCACCTTCCATATCCATCATATGCTTTATGATGATAGAAGCCGCATCCCAATAAGTGCCTGGAAAATTAAANACATGGCTAAAAGTATTACCGTCAGCCGCAGATGTACGTCCATAACCCATNGAATGAATAGGAATATCGTCAGCTGTTGCTTTTGGTATCAACTGATAAGTAATACCTGTTGAAAGTGGAAAATATACGAGAGCGCCTTGTCCCTTAGTAGACTCGTAGCACTCAACTCCTCTTTCAGTATTATAACCAGTTTCACATTCAAGTAGATTGATTGGAACGCCACCAACTCCTCCATCTCGAGCATTAATCATATTAATATAGTCTGTTACTCCGTCAGCATAAGGTATACCATTTGGAGCATAAGGCCCCGTCCTATAGCTTAGGAGCGGTATGGTATGGTCAGCACTCGCTGGGACCATTGACCCTACCAAAGCTGCCGCAACTGCGGCTAACGTAAATTTTTTCATTTTAAATATTCTCCCTTTACTTTCTAGTTTCCCCGACAGCAAGTGCCGAAGTTTCTCCAGCCAAGTCTAGTATGGAAATGGCCAAAGTCTCAATTTTTCCTTCAAAGTACGCCAGTAGGCTACTATACCATGCGGNTCTTTGATTAGGAAAAAAATAATTAATGCTCCAATAAAAACTATTTGGGTNAACTCTGCAATATCTGTTGGTATCCCGCAATATCCCACGAGAACATTCTTAAAAAATATTGGTAGCAAAATAATGAATGCAGCTCCAATCATTGACCCCAATATAGAGCCTAGGCCACCAATGATTATCATAAACAATACATCAAAAGATTTATCAATAGCAAAGGCCTCGGTGGGTTCCGCTGCTCCCAACCATACTGAGAAATATAAAGCTCCCGCTACACCAATAAAAAAACTNGAGACAGCAAAAGCTGATAACTTTGCTACAAGTGGGTTAACACCAATTATCTCAGCTGCAATATCCATATCTCTAATTGCCATCCAACTTCTTCCAATATGCCCTCTNACAAGATTTCTTGTAATCCAGGCAAAAATGAAAAGTAATCCAAGGCAGAAAAGATATGTTGCCCAAGGCGCTGTTGTGGGGCCAGTTACATCGATCCCCAAAAAGTCTCTTGTAGGCGCATTAATTTGTCCNGTTGGGGAATAGTTATAAGACCACTCCCACTTATTAAACAACCAAACCAGAAAAAACTGAGATGCAAGGGTGGCTACAGCCAAATAAAAGCCCTTAATACGGAGTGAGGGAAGACCAAACAGTACTCCAACAAGAGCAGTTACCAGGCCTGCAAGCATTATCACTAGAAACATATCTAAATTAGGNATNNCAGTCATAAGCTTAAAAGACGCATAGGCCCCTACCGCCATAAACCCACCGGTACCTAAGGAAACTTGTCCACAGTAACCCGTTAAAATGTTAAGACCTAAAGCAGCAATTGAATATATAAAAAAGGGTAAAAATACTGATTTTTCCCAATACTCAGTCACAAAAAATGGCACCACAAAAGTTGCTATAGCCATTAATCCCCAAAAAAGAATCTTATCTAAGCGCAACGTGAAAGTTGCTTGATCACTCTGGTATGAAGTCTTAAAGTCGCCAGCTTCCCTATAAAACATTCCCCTACACCCTCTCTATTATTTTTTCACCGAAAAGACCTTGAGGTCTGAATAGCAAAAATAATAAGGCCAACATATACGCAAACCAATTCTCAGTTGCACCACCAATCAAAGGTCCGATGTAAAACTCAAATAATTTTTCCCCGACCCCAATAATCAGGCCACCAACTATAGCCCCTGGAATTGAGGTAAAACCTCCTAACATTAAAACTGGGAGAGCCTTTAACGCAATAAGGGATAGGGAGAATTGTACACCCGATTTTGCACCCCACATTACTCCAGCAACCAAAGCTACCAACCCCGAGACCGACCACACAATCCACCAAATAGTTTCCAAAGAAATTCCAACTGATAAGGCAGCTTGATGATCATCTGCAACTGCGCGAAGAGCACGTCCCATTTTCGTATATTGCGAAAACAAAGTCAGACTAACCACTAGAACGATTGCAACAATGGCTGCAGATATCTCTAATTTATCAATAAACATATCTGTTGCATCCAAAATAATTTCAGACGGCCCTTCTGGCAATCCAATATTCAATTCTTTCACATTCGCGCCCCACATAAGGTCTCCAACACCTTCGAGAACATAAGCCAAACCAATTGTGGCCATGAATAAAATTATGCCTTCCTGATTAACTAGAGGTTTAAGTACAATTTGCACGATCAACCAAGCCAGTAAAACCATTACTCCTAATGAAAACAATAATGCTACTATAGTTGGGAACCCTGCGCCCCAATGCGTCGCATGCAATCCAAAAAGTGACAACAGATGCGCAAAAGGTATCTGACCAGTCTGAAATCCTACTAGCGTTAATGCAGCAAAAAGTGCCAACACTCCCTGCGCAAAATTAAAAATACCAGAAGCCTTAAAAATTAAAACAAAACCCAAAGCTACAAGGGCGTACATTACTCCAGCCAAAAGGCCAGAAATTAGGATTTCATAAAAAAATGGGTCTAAAAAAAACAAAATAATTACCTCTTAATTTTTGAGTTTTTACTAATCATGAGACACCCCTAAGTATGCGTCTATAACTTTTTGGTTGCTTACAATTTCCTTTGGAGTTCCGTCACCAATGTTTTTTCCATAATCCATAACCACAACTCTGTCAGCAATATCCATAACCACACCCATATCATGTTCTATTAGAGCCACGGTAGTTCCAAATTCTTCGTTTACATCTAAAATGAACCGGGACATATCTTCTTTTTCCTCAACATTCATTCCGGCCATTGGCTCGTCTAAAAGTAAGAGTTTTGGCTCTGCTGCCAAAGCTCTACCAAGCTCAACTCTTTTTTGAAGACCATAAGGTAGTTTGCCAACCTCAGTTTTCCTAATTGTCTGAATTTCTAGAAAGTCAATTACCTTTTCTACAGCCTCCCGGTTTTCATACTCCTCTTTTTCTGCCTTACCTTTCCAAAATACTTGAGAAATCATCCCAGATTTCATGTGCGTGAACCGACCGGTCATTATGTTATCTAAAGTAGACATGCCTTTAAAGAGCGCAATATTCTGAAAGGTTCTAGCAATACCTTGATATGCTATCTGGTAGGGCTTCATGGCTCCACGCTTTTGCCCATTAAACCAAACTTCACCCTCTTGTGGATGGTAAAATCCATTAATCACATTAAGCATTGAAGATTTACCCGCTCCATTTGGACCGATTATTGCTCTTACTTCACCTTCCAAGATATCGAAACTAACTCCCTCTATCGCAGTCACACCACCAAACCTGAGGGTTATATCCTTTACCTCCATTATTGTATTATTTTTCTTTTTCTCTTCCATTATTTTTCTTTTAAGTTCCTAAAGTAAAAGATTATCATTTAACTAATTTTGCACTTCTTATTTCCAAGGTTGCTGATATCGATCCTTCTCTGCCGTCTTCATATGTTACTTTAGTTTCTGTTTTTATAGTTTTCGACCCGTCGTATAATGCTTTTACCAAATCACTATACTTATCCTCTACAAACTGGCGCCGTACTTTTCGGGTCCTCGTAATTTCCCCATCATCCGGATCAAGTTCCTTATGCAAGACTAAAAAGCGGTCTATTTGACAACCTGATAGCATCTTATCCTTAGATATATCCATATTAACCTCGTTAATATGACCTTCAATCATANTATACACCTGAGGATGACCCGCAAGCTCCTGATAAGAAGCGTAAGCAATGTTTTCTTTTTCCGCCCAGTTACCCACAGAAGACAAATCAATATTAATAAAAGCAACGCACTTTTCTTTATCTTTACCAAAAAGTACTGCTTCAAGAATGTTGGGATAAAATTTTAGCTTGTTTTCTACATATTTTGGCGCAAACATTTCCCCAGATGCTAATTTTCCAACATCCTTAGCGCGATCAATAATTTTTAAGTGGCCAGTTCCATCTTCAATAAAACCGGCATCTCCAGTGGCCACCCAACCATTGTTATCTTTGGTTTCATTGGTACTTTTTGAATTTTTATAGTANTCAACAAACGAGCTTGGAGATCTATAAAGAACTTCTCCATTTTCTCCTATTTTCAATTCNACACCAGGAGCAGGAACCCCCACCGTTTCAGATCTTACTTCACCNTCTGGCTGCATCGTCACAAATACACCCGCCTCAGTTTGGCCATATAACTGTTTNAAATTTATTCCTATAGATCTAAAAAACTCAAAAATTTCAGGCCCTATCGCCTCACCTGCGGTATAACCCACAGATACCCTAGACATTCCTAAGCTATTACGAAGAGGTCCATAAATGATTAAATCACCTAATGCATATAATGCTCTATTGANTAAACCTACACTCTTTCCCTCTAAAACATCTCCCCCGATTTTTTTTGCTAAATTCATAAAATAATGAAAGAGCCGCTTTTTTATATTACTAGCATCTTCAATCCTAATCATTATAGAAGTTAACAAACCTTCAAATATTCGTGGAGGCCCAAAAAAGAAGTCCGGACCGATCTCCTTGAGATCAGTCATAAGAGTATCNCGGCTTTCTGGACAATTTATGCACAACCTTCCAAGGGGGGCCATGCATGTAGAAAAAATAAAATCCCCAACCCAAGCCATTGGTAAGTACGAAACAACTTCCATTCCTGGCCTAAGCTTATCAAAACTAATGGCACCACTAGCTGCGGTTAAAATATTGGCATTGGAAAGGACAACACCCTTAGATTTNCCTGTAGTACCCGAGGTGTAGAGGATCACACCCGTTGATTCACTTGTTTGAGCTTTTTTTCTTTTTTCAAATTCACTCAAAGTCTTTTCAGTTGAATTCTCTCCTAGTTCAAGGGCTTTTTGGATGCCAATAATGTCATTACTTTCATAACTTCTCATACTTTTATCTTCTAGAAATAAAATCTTTTCCACATTAGGAAGCTTTTCTCCCAATTCAATAACCTTATCAACTTGCTCCTGATCTTCAGCAATAATTATTTTTGCTTCGCTATGTTGAAGCACGTGGAGCATTTCTTCAGCCACAGCATCTTGATAAATAGGAACCGGGATACCTCCAGCCATTTGAATGCTAAACATTGCAGAATAGAGNTGTTGACGNTTATTNCCNACTATNGCTACTGGTGANTTATCTTNCATTCCAAGNTCAATAAGGCCCAAAGCTAAGTTGTTAGAATTTTTCGAGTAATCAGACCATGTCCAAGTTTGCCAGATCCCAAATGCTTTTTCCCTTACTGCAGGAAAATTTGGATATTTNTTAGCATTTTCTTCAAGCACCTGCCAAATTGTAGAATANTCTTTCAGCACAGCNGTATTNTCTGTCAAAACTTNTCTCCCTAGAATCTTTTTTTATAACTTTTTTATAACGATTAAACATATTTTTCATGAACTTCAAGGGATCAACTTAAGTTTGGCAACTATATCTTCCTAGGTATTGTCCTAGTTTAATTCAAACTAACTCCAAAGCGATAGCTGTAGCCTCGCCGCCACCTATGCAAATAGCCGCGACCCCGCGTTTAAGGTTGTTTACTCTTAAGTTATTTAGAAGAGTTACAATTATCCTGGCTCCCGAAGCTCCAATTGGATGGCCTAACGCACAAGCACCTCCAGAGATATTAATTTTATNTCTTTCTATATTAAGCTCTTTCATGAAAGCCATGGGAACTACAGCNAACGCTTCATTAACCTCCCACAAGTCAACCTCATCCGGACTCCAATTTACCTTATGTAATAGTTTTTTAACTGCCGGAATAGGTGCAGTTGAGAACCAAGACGGCTCGTTTGCATGTCCAGCATGACCAACTATCTTGGCTTCACAATTTAAACCTCGCCTGAACATTTCCTTTTCCCTCATTAACACTAGTGCTGCAGCACCATCAGATATAGATGAAGAGTTTGCTGCTGTCACTGTGCCTCCATCCCTAAAAGCAGGTTTTAAATTTGGTATTTTTTCAGGTCGTGCATTTCGAGGTTGTTCGTCCCTATCGGTGATGATTTCCTCTTTCCTATGAATNCTGCTGACAGGTGTAATTTCGTTTTTTGTGTTTCCACATTCTTCAAAAGANATTGCGCGTTTTAAAGATTCTAAAGCGTACGAATCTTGATCNTCTCTNGTGAATTGAAATTTTTCTGCACAATCTTCAGCNAAAGTNCCCATTAACCTTCCNTGCTCGTANGCATCTTCCAACCCATCAAGAAACATGTGATCAAGTAGANTTCCATGGCCCAACCTTAGNCCAGATCGAACTTTTGGCACTAAATAAGGAGAATTTGACATACTTTCCATGCCCCCACAAACTAATATATCTTTGTCGGCATCCTTAAGATGGTTATACCCCATTATGGCTGTTTTCATTCCGGANCCACACATCTTATTTATTGTTGTCGCTGGGGTTTTATCGCCNAGACCTGCAAAAATACTAGCTTGCCTTGCAGGAGCCTGNCCTTGGCCTGCCTGCAGAACACACCCCATNTAAACTTCACTTATATCTGACNCCAATACTCCTGCAGCCCTAATGGCACCTTTTATTGCCACGGCACCTAACTCTGCTGCAGACATATCGGATAAGTCTCCACCCAATCCGCCCATAGGAGTACGTCTACCTCCTAAAATTACCACTGGATTATCCAAAACACCCTCCATTATAACTTAAGCTACATTTGAACTAATATGACTTAATCTTTGATTTATTAATTTTTCGGCGTCACGAATGATACGGTCTATTAGCTCCTTGCAAGTAGGGATATCATTAATTAAGCCTGCTACCATACCACAAGACCAAGCCCCTGAGTCCATGGCTCCATCTTGCATAACTTTTGGATATACTCCGGCTACCTCTTCCATAATATCNTCAATTTTAAGGTCATTACCAAGATTTTTCTCCTTTTTAAGCAATTTTTCTACTGCAGCATTATTTAAAACACGTTCGGTATTCCTTAAAGGCCTCATAACTAATCTTGTGTCCAGCTCCGAAGCCGCTAGTATTGCGGCTTTCACATTTTCATGGACTGGCGCCTCTTTAGTAGCTATAAACCTAGTCCCCATATTCATTCCCTCAGCTCCCATAGCCAGAGATGCTACAAGTGATCTNGCATCTGCCATACCTCCAGAAGAGACAAAAGGTATCTCAAGTTCGTCCGCAGCCCTTGGTAGTAAAATCATATTGGGAATATCGTCTTCCCCTGGATGCCCACCACATTCGAAACCATCCACTGAAACTGCATCACACCCTATTTCTTGTGCCTTAAGAGAGTGTCTGACTGAAGTACATTTATGAATTACTTTAATTCCTGCATCTTTCAAAATAGGCATCACCTGTGATGGATTTCTCCCAGCAGTTTCAACTATTTTAACGCCACCTTCTATAATAGCTTTTATATAACCGGGGTAATCTGGAGCTTTCATCACGGGAAGAAAAGTTAAATTAACCCCAATAGGCTTATCTGTCATATCTCTACATTTAGAAATTTCATTCGCTAAGTCGCTAGGGGTCTTTTGAGTAAGCGCTGTGATTATTCCNAACCCACCNGCATTTGAAACAGCNGCTGCTAATNGTGCAAAGCCAACATAATGCATACCGCCTTGTATTATCGGATGCTCTATTCCAAGCATTTGTGTAATTCTNGTTTTCATTNCTTATACCNTTTTNATTAAACGATNNNGCAANATTNTGNTTTNGNTCANATTAATGTTTTTTAAATTGAGTATAAAATATGAATTGTTTATAATCAAATAGATAAGAACTNTATGAGTGAATCAAACCATTATCTCTGACAAGGAGGATATAATGAAACTTTTCTATGCACCTGAATCTCGCGCAGTCAGAACGGCATGGCTTTTAAATGAACTAAAATTAAAGTTTGAAGTGGTAAAGTTTTATATAGGAGATCCAAAAATGCGTGCCCCAGAATATTTGGAAAAGAATCCAATGGGACGAGTGCCCATTCTGGAGGATGGCAATGTTAGGATCTCGGAAAGTACTGCAATAGCACAGTATTTAGTAGCAAGATATGATAACGATGGTATGCTATCGCCACATCCAGAAAGTCAAGATTTTCCTGCTTATTTACAATGGATGCACTTCGCAGAGGGCATGATAATGCCGCCAGTAAATACAATAGTAGTGGAAACAATTTTACTCTCCCCGGAAAAAAGAAATGAAGTTAACTTGGGAAGGGCGACAAAACTCCTTAACAGAGCTTTATCTGTTTTAGATACCTATTTAGAAGGCAAAGATTTTCTGGCCGGAAAATTTTCCGCCGCNGACACAATTACAGGNCATGCATGTATTGTGACAAAAAATTTGGGCGCTGACCTGTCTGATAAGCCGAATATTGCATCATATCGTGAACGGCTTCTCGAAAGACAGGCCTTGAAGGATGCTCTAGATATCAAACAATAAATTGATGTGGTTAAATTGACAAAGCTTAATACTGGAACCGATCAATTGCTATGCGAGATACGTGAAAAAATTGCGTTGGTTACACTTAATCGTCCAGAAAAAAGAAATGCGCTAGGAGACAAAATTACTCCTGCCTTAAGAAATATACTTTCCATCCTAGAAGATGATCAAACGGTGAAAGTTATTATAATCACGGGTTCTGGCAGAGCTTTCTGTGCAGGTGGAGATATAAAGGATATGAGTAGTGATACAAAAATTGAACTCTCTATAGATGATCAGATTAGTGAACTTACAAGGAAGCAAAATGAATTAACCCTCAGATTGTTTAACCTTAAAAAGCCAACAATTGCTATGATTTCTGGACCCGCTGCGGGAGCAGGATTTTGTATTGCCCTAGCATGCGATTTAAGAATTGCAAGCGATACNGCCTTTTTTTCTACCAGCTACAGGAACGTTGGCCTCCCAGGTGATTATGGTGGTACTTGGCTTTTAACAAAGCTTGTAGGCCCAACTCTAGCAAAAAAGTTTTATTTTTCTTCTGAAAAAATTGCTGCACAAANNGCTTTGGATTTGGGAATTATTACGGACATAACTTCTGAGGCGGAACTGGAAAATTCAACATTTATGTTAGCTAGAATGATTGCGGATGCTCCTCCCACTGCAATTTTCAACATGAAGAAAAATATTAATCACAGTATGCAGTCNAGCCTTGAAGAAACACTTAAAATTGAAGCTATTGACACAATTCGAGCCATCAATAGTGAAGANCATAAACATGCAGTAAGAGAATTTATTAATCTAAGAAAAAGACAAAAAGGATAAAAGTTTGCCCAGAAAAAAACCTGTAGCATTTATTGTAGGCGCCGGAGATTATATTGGAGCTGCAGTTGCCAAACGTTTTGCCTATGGAGGGTTCAAAGTTTGNGTCGGNCGAAGAAATTTTGACAAATTGACTCCTCTTGTAAATGAAATCAAAGAAAATGGGGGAGACGCTATTCCTTTTGAATTTGATGCCAGAAAAGAGGACGTNACAGAAAAAGTATTCAAGGAGATAGAACAAAATATCGGACCCCTTGATTTGGTAGTATTTAACCCTGGTGGAAACGTCTATTTCCCGATTTCTGAAACCACTTCTAGGGTATTTAGGAAGGTTTGGGAGATATCTTGTTTTGCTGGNTTTTTGACAGGCAGGGAAGCTGCAAAATATATGATACCCAGAAAGAAAGGATCAATTTTTTTTACGGGAGCTACTGCATCAATGCGTGGAAGCTCTGGATACTCAGCATTTGCTAGTGGCAAATTTGGACTAAGAGCTTTATCCCAGTCGATGGCCCGCGAATTGGGGCCGCTAAATATTCATGTGGCTCATTTAATTGTTGANGCTGCTGTGAACACAGCATTCGTGCGGCAATTATTTATTAANAAGGGAACAGATCCAGATACCTTACCAGAAGATACTTTAATGAAACCATCCTCAATCGCGGAGACCTACTGGAANCTTTTTCATCAAACTAAAGATGGCTGGACACATGAAATTGATTTAAGACCTTTTGGAGAAAAATGGTAATGAAGATTGAATTTTATTTTGACTTTGGTAGCCCTAATTCCTACCTCAGTCATTTGGTTATTCCGAAAATTGAGCAAAGAAAAAAAGTTAAGTTTGATTATATTCCGATTTTATTAGGAGGTGTCTTTAAATTGACCGGAAACAAGTCACCNGCAGAAAGCTTAACAGGANTAAAAAATAAAAGCGAATATGCAGAAATAGAAACTAATAGATTTCTTAAAAAGAATGAGATTAATAATTACAAGTTTAATCCTGATTTCCCAATTAANACGTTAGCTTTAATGCGGGGGGCGACGTTTGCAAAAGAGAAGCCATACTACCACNCTTATATCAAGTGCATATATCAAAGCATGTGGGAAAAACCGAAAAAACTCGATGNCCTNNTTGTATTCGAAACGGTGNTAAAAGAGTACAACCTTCCCAGTGAGGAAATAATTCACGGAATTCAAAACAAGGAAACAAAAGAAATGCTTATAGACAAAACTTCTGAAGCGGTAGAAAAAGGCGTCTTTGGGTCGCCAACATTCTTTGTTGAAAATGAAATATTTTTTGGTAAGGACCGACTAGAAGAAGTTGAGAGCGAGATAGAAAAAAGAGCCACCGAAGTGGCTCAAGTCTAGGGAGGATATGCTCGAAGAGCATGTCGTTAAATTAATTAATTCACTTTGTATATTCAATATTTTTTTTGTCATAGCCGCTATCTCAGAAATGCATAGCTACAATAAATCGCAAAGCAAAATTCTATAAATTTCTTTTATCTACCACCCTTACAGCTTTACCTTCTGATCTTGCGACAGACCCTTCTTCACTGATATGAACTTTTACACTCACCCCAAGGGATTTTTTGATATTTTCTGATAAAATTCGTTGGTATTCCTGAATTTTAGCAACCTCTCCCAGCTTTGATAGCTCAACACTTATAAGCATTTCGTCGAGCCTCTCTTTTCTNGAAAGCTCTATTTGAAAGTGGGGTGCCAACTCCTTAACTTCCAATATCTTTTCCTCTACCTGAGTTGGAAAAATATTAACACCTCTAATTATAATTAAATCATCTGACCTACCGGTAATCTTTTCCATCCGTCTCATTGTCCTGGCAGTTCCTGGCAACAATCTTGTCAAATCTCGAGTTCTATATCTTATTATTGGGAATGCCTCTTTGGTCAAAGACGTAAAAACTAACTCTCCGCTTTCACCGTCGGCCACAACTTCTCCAGTATGAGGGTTAATAATCTCTGGGTAAAAGTGATCCTCCCAAATATGAAGTCCATCTTTTGATTCAACACATTCATTTGCAACACCAGGCCCAATAACTTCAGATAATCCATAGATATCCACTGCGTGCATATCAAAAGATTCTTCTATCTCCTGCCTCATGGAATTAGTCCAAGGTTCAGCTCCAAAAATTCCTACATCCAAGGAACTCTTATCTGGACATATCCCTTGATTGCGAAATTCATCCAAAATTGAAAGCATATATGAAGGNGTAACTGTAATNGCCTTTGGCTTAAAATCTTCAATAAGTTTAACCTGNCTGGCGGTAGCACCTCCCGAAACAGGAACAACCGTACAACCAAGTTTTTCACATCCNTAATGAATACCAAGGCCTCCCGTAAAAAGGCCGTAACCGTANGCATTATGTAAGATATCCCCCTTTCTAACTCCACTTGCCCTTAAACACCTAGCTACAACTTGGGCCCAAATATCGAGATCATTATCCGTGTAACCAACGACAGTAGGTTGGCCAGTAGTTCCTGAAGAGGCATGGATCCTAGAAATCTTATCCCTTTCAACAGCAAACATTTTAAATGGATAATTTGCCCTTAAATCTGATTTAATAGTAAAAGGAAATTTAGAGAGATCCGATAAACTACGTAAATCCTCGGGATGAACACCCAAATTATCAAAATGGGCTTGATAAAACGGCACGTTATTATATGCATGATTTAGCGACCATTTCATACGCTCTAATTGAAGATTTCTTATCTCATCAATAGATGCAATCTCTATAGGCTCCAACTCATTCTTCTTAGGTGATAAATCCTTCATAATTACTCTAATTTACCTTTTCTATTGCAAGTGAAATTCCCTGCCCAACTCCAATNCACATAGTGCACAGTGCTCTATTAAGACCAGATAATTTTANCTCCAAAGCAGAGGTGAGAGCCAACCTAGCTCCAGACATTCCGAGAGGATGCCCCAACGCTATCGCTCCACCATTTGGATTAACAAAATCTGAATTATCCTTAAGTCCAAGNNGCCTCATTACAGCAAGACTTTGGGCTGCAAAGGCCTCATTAATCTCTATAATGTCAAAATCTGAAATTNTTAAACTCAGGCGCTCGAGTAATTTTTTTGTTGCTGGNACTGGACCAATGCCCATTATTCTTGGCTCAACACCAGCGGTAGCCATGCCTAGAATCTTTGCAAAAGGCTCAAGCTGATATTTTTCTACTGCATTCCTAGAGGCAATGATTAGAGCTGCTGCTCCATCATTTACTCCCGATGCATTCCCGGCTGTTACTGTTCCATCTTTTTTAAATGGGGTTNATAATTGTCCTAATTTTTCTAAATCTGCTTTCCTAGGATGTTCATCCTTAGAAATAACTTCTGGCGACTTTCCACCTAAATTAATCGGAATAATTTCATGCNCCAGCCGTCCTGACCCAATAGCCAATGCNGCCTTTTCTTGAGACCTAAATGCAAAAAGATCTTGATCCTCTCGAGAAATTGNAAAGTCCTCAGCCACATTTTCTGCTGTTTCTGGCATGCTATCAATCCCATAAAGGTTTTTAATTATTGGATTAATAAACCTCCAACCAATAGTAGTATCAAAAATTTCTGCTTTACGAGAAAACGCAGTCTCCGGTTTCGGCAAAACTAACGGAGCCCTGCTCATACTCTCAACACCTCCCGCTAAAATAATTTCTGCCTCNCCACTCCTAATACTACTTGCTGCCATCCCAATTGCATTCAGCCCAGAACCACATAACCGATTAATAGTTATAGCTGGAACATCAGGTGGCAAACCGGAAATTAGGAGNGCCATCCTAGCAATATTTCTATTATCCTCTCCAGCTTGATTTGCACACCCAATTATCACATCATCAATATCAGAAAGTTCTAACTTTCCACTATGCTCTGTTGCTGCTCTAATCGTTGAAGCCAACAGATCGTCTGGTCTCACCGAGGACAAAACACCTCCAAACCTTCCAATCGGTGTACGCGCCCCTCTACAAATATATNCCTCACTCACTTTGTTTTCTCCTNAAAGTGCTGACCACTTATTGTTCGCGAATGNCCNCTAAACTCTGCAACAGCTTCATTTTTTTCGTTAATTACAGAAACGTCATAAATTCCNGACCTACCTGATCTGTTTATTTCAGTAGCTTTTGCCATAAGTCTTTGACCTTTATGAGCTGGCAATAAAAAAGTTATCGTNTTNTTTTGGGCTACAGTTGATTGGTTGTAAGTATTACAAGCAAANGCAAANGCACTATCCGCTAATGTAAAAATAAACCCGCCATGACAAATTCCATGCCCATTTAAATGCTTATCTTCGATAACAAGGCTAACTTCTGCTTTTCCCGGACAAACCTTCTCCAACTTCATTCCTAAACCCTTTGAAGCCTGATCATTTTCCCACATAATTTCTGCACATTTTTGTGCTATTTCCAGTGGTAACATTTTCTGTTACTTTCCTTTAAAGTTAGCTTGCCTTTTTTCCAAGAAAGCGCTCACGCCTTCGGCATAATCATCAGAAAGACCACACTCTTCTTGAAATTTTGCTTCAAGATTGAGTTGTTCAGCAAACGAATTTGTTTCAGCAACATTTAAGGCCTGTTTAATTTTACTAAAACCGAAAGTTGGTCCAGAAGCTAATTTTTGGGTCAATTTCTTTGCTTCATTCATAAGTTCAGCTTGCGGATAAACTTTCCATATCATTCCCCATTCCTCTGCCTTCTCTGCCCCTATCGGTTCTCCTGTCAAAGCCAGTCCCTTTGCTCTAGCATTACCTATTAATTTTGAAAGGCTCCAAGTTCCTCCGGCATCCGGTATTAGCCCAACATTTGCAAAAGACTGAATAAATTTAGCATCATCACTTGCCAATACTATATCGCATGATAAGGCTAAGCTTACCCCCGCTCCTGCAGCAACACCATTAACAGCACAAACTACTGGAATTTCTATTTCTTTAATAAAGGAAACCAAGGGATTGAATTGTTCCTTTAAAGTCTTACTAAGATTTGGCTTTTCGACCATAGAAGACGGATCGCGTTTTGATAAATCTTGACCTGCACAAAAACCTCTACCAGCACCGGTCAATAGTACAGCTCTAATGTTAGCTTCTTCTCTTAGAGACTTGAGAGAAGTCATCAATTGAAGATGGAGTTCATCAGTAAAAGAATTAAGTCTTTCAGGTCTATTAAGAGTAACTTTTGCCCAATTCTCACTTTTATCTACTAAAACTAAATTATCCAAACTTTATCTCCCGTCCTTACAATTACATTACAAAATTTTGCAAATCAAATAATTTTTGTTATATAAAATTGTTCCATTAATTAAACCAATAATATTAGAATAGTAAAGCATGTCAGAAATTTCAGTAACCAGTTTTTTATTAGGCTCATGGCAAAAATACCATATCCCCGGACAGCAGTTTAAGTCACCAATTGATGGATCCAAATTATCTAATGTAACTGAACATAATATTCCTTCTGAAGACATTCTTAAATTTTCAAGGAATGTAGGAATTAGGAATCTACAGAAATTAAATTTCCATGACAGAGCCAAAATCCTTAAAAGCATCGGCTTGTTATTAAATGATGCTAAAGAAAAGCTTTATTCATTATCTTACCACACAGGAGCTACGTTAAAGGATAGCTATCTTGATATAGATGGAGGGATAGGAACTCTTTTGGTAATGGCATCAAAGGCCAGAAAAGAAATGGACGAAAGTTTTATACACCTCGATGGAGATGTAGAGATTATTTCCCGGAAAGGTACTTTTTTGGGTCAACACATCTTCTCTCCATTACAGGGTGTAGCCGTGCATATTAATGCCTTTAATTTTCCAATCTGGGGAATGTTAGAAAAATTAAGTTCCAGTATTCTAGCCGGAGTGCCAACAATAGTTAAACCTTCAGCCAGCACATCGTTCTTAGCACAAGAGTGCATGAAGATAATTTCCGAAAGCAACCTATTGCCAGAGGGAGCGCTACAATTTATTCCAGGTCGAACAAATGACCTTCTGGATAAACTTATTGGTCAAGATATTGTAAGCTTTACTGGATCTTCAGAGACAGGATTTAGGATCCGTTCCAACCCTAACTTAATTAAAAATTCGGTAAAGTTTATTTCTGAGCAGGATAGTTTAAATGCGTGTATCATGGGGGAAGATGTTGAGATAGGTGATTTGGAGTGGGATGTATTTTTGAAAGAGGTTGTAAATGAAATCACTTCTAAGGCTGGGCAAAAGTGCACAGCAATAAGGAAAATCTTTGTTCCAGAAAATAAACTTAAAGCAACTATGGAAGCCCTTAAAGAAAATTTAGAATCTCAAAAAGTCGATGATCCTCGAAAGTCTAATACTGACATGGGTCCGATAGTTTCATTAGATCAGAAAAATGATGTGATATCGAAAATCTCCGAAATTTTAGAAGAATGTGATATAATAACTGGAAAGTCTAATTTAGAAAAAGATAATCAGCATGCTGGTACCGCTTACATGGAGCCAATGCTTTTATATTGCTCTAATCCTAACAATGCGGAAAATGTTCATGAATTAGAGGTATTTGGACCTTCGGCCACAATCATGGGATATAAAAGCAATGAAGAGGTTGCCAACCTTGTAGTTAAAGGAGGAGGTTCCCTGGTATCTTCCATTTTTTCCAATGACCTAAATACAATTAAGAATCTTTCGCTAAAATTGGCACCCTATAATGGAAGAATATATATAAATAATAGAGAATCTATGGATGAAAGCACAGGTCACGGTTCTCCACTCCCTCATATGAAACACGGCGGACCAGGTAGAGCTGGGAATAGCGAAGAATTAGGCGGGATAAGAGGAGTAACCAATTACATGCAGAGGACCGCTATTCAAAGTAGTCCGAATTCCTTAAGTAAAATTACCAATACCTGGATTGAAGGAAGCAATACGTTAGATCCCGGAATACACCCCTTTAAGAAGAACTTTAACACTCTCATGATAGGAGACACTATAATTTCTGAATCAAGAGAAATAACTTTAGAGGATGTTGAACATTTTGCAGAATTCACCGGAGACAAATTTTATGCTCATATGGACGAAAATGCTGCAAAGCTCAATCCCTTTTTCCCTGGAAGAGTAGCTCACGGTTACTTACTAGTAAGTTTTGCCGCTGGTCTTTTTGTTGATCCGGATCCAGGTCCAGTTTTAGCAAATACAGGTTTAAAAAATCTCTCTTTCGAGAAACCAGTTTCCCCTGGTGACAAAATAAAGGTCCAACTAAGTGTAAGGAAGAAAAAGCGGCGCACTGAGACATACGGCGAGGTAGGCTGGTCAGTTAAGCTTGAAAATCAAAATAAAGATACTGTAGCAAAATATGAGCTACTTACTATGAATTCTTATACTAGCTAAAATTGGGAATTTCCTTTGGATATAACTAAAAAATTTATTGATGACTTTCATTCAGTGAATAAGCTAAGAGTTTGGTCGCTAGTTATAACGATATTTGGCGATTGTGCTACTCTAAGAGGTGGAACCATTGCTATGACAGAACTTCAAGCCATTACATCTCTTTTAAAAATAGAACCGGGCGCCCTCAGGACAGCGATGTCAAGATTGACGAAAGAGAATTGGCTAATAAGAAACAAAGTTGGCAGAAACTCATTTTACAAACTGAGCGAGCAAGGACTAAAGTCCTTTGTTGAACCTACATCAAGGATCTACGCGAGATATCAAGAAAAAAGTGATAAGCAATTTTACTTGGGCATAAAAGAGCCAGTCTATGGGTCCGATATTAAGCTTTTTCAAAAATTTCTAAAGAGAACCGGTTCAATCTCCGTTAATAAGAATGTTTTCTTTATTCCTAAAATATTTTGCTCTGAAACCTACATTGAAGAACAAAACGTCTTCATAATAAGAGGTTCTGAAATAAATGTGCCTAACTGGGTATGTAACATATTATTTCCTAATCAAATAAAAGAAAATCTTCTAGAATTAATAGAAAAATACCGGAAACTTAATTATACCAACATCGCTGAAAAACTCGAAAAACCTCAAGATGCCTTAATTATTCGAATTCTGTTAATCCATGAATGGAGGCGAATAATTCTTAAATTACCCAATAATCCCATGATTTTTATTCCTCCTGATTGGCCCCTAGAGGATTGTAGACTCCTAGTAAAATCCATATATCAGAAGGTTATGTTGCCTTCCGAAGAATGGTGGAATGAACCTTTACTGGAGAAAGAAAAGAGAAAACTGTTTTCCAGATTTATGTAGTTTTATTTGTTTACATTTAAGCAGAATATGTTACAATTTATTTGGGTTTCAGTTTATTTGGTAATGTATAATACTTAGAGGGAAAAGAAAGATGTATACTCAAGGACTTACAGATAGTTTAGATGAAGCAGTTGAAACTCCAGAGTTCTTTCAGGCATTTCAAAAGAGAATTGATTCAGAGGAAAAAATTGAACCCAATGATCCAATGCCTAATGCATATAGAAAGACTTTAATCAGGCAGATAAGCCAACATGCTCACTCGGAAATTGTCGGCATGCTTCCGGAAGGCAATTGGATAACACGAGCACCTACTCTCAAAAGAAAAACAATACTGCTAGCCAAAGTTCAAGACGAAGGTGGCCATGGCCTATATCTTTATGCAGCAGCTGAAACATTGGGTATTAGCCGAGAAGAGATGACGGAACAATTGCTTGCGGGAAAGGCAAAATATTCATCCATATTTAATTACCCAACACTTTCTTGGGCAGATATTGGTGCTATTGGATGGCTGGTAGACGGGGCAGCTATAATGAATCAAATACCCTTATGCAGGTGCTCTTATGGACCATATGCAAGAGCCATGGTCAAAATTTGTAAAGAGGAAAGCTTTCACCAAAGACAAGGCTTTGAAATAATGATGACTTTGTCAAAAGGGTGCAAAGAGCAAAAGGAAATGGCTCAGGATGCATTAAATCGCTGGTGGTGGCCCTCTCTTATGATGTTTGGCCCACCCGACACAGAAAGCAATAATACAGATCAATCTATGAAATGGAAAATTAAGAGGTTCACGAACGACGAACTTCGCCAAAAATTTCTAGATGCCACTGTCCCCCAGGCTAAACACCTAAATTTAATAATACCTGACAAAAATTTGACCTGGGATACCGATCTAAATAATGGTGATGGAGGTTACTCCCATGGCTCAATTGACTGGGATGAATTTTGGCGAGTAGTAAAAGGCAATGGCCCAATGGCGAAAGATAGGCTACGCGCAAGAAAAAAGGCATGGGAAGAAGGTAAATGGGTTAGAGACGCTGTTGCAGCTTTTGCTAAGAAAAAGCAGCCTACAGTTGGGAAAAATTAAAATGGAAACCAAATCAACACTTTGGGAAGTTTTTATTAGATCGAAAAGCGGTTTATCACATAAGCACGTTGGTTCAGTCCACGCTGGAGATGAAGTTATGGCTTTAAATGCAGCTCGGGACACATATACAAGAAGAAATGAAGGGATTTCAATTTGGATTGTTCCTTCAGCTAAAATCACTGCTAGTGATCTAAATAATATCTCTGAAACATTAGAAAATTCAGAGAATAAAATTTATCGGCATCCATCTTTTTATGATATTCCTGATGATGTAGGCCACATGTGATGTCAGAAAATTTATTTTTCTCTACCATTGAATTGGCAGATGACCATCTAATTCTCGGTCATAGATTATCAGAATGGTGTGGTCATGCTCCAACCCTTGAAGAAGACCTATCCTTACCAAATCTGGGTTTAGATCTTTTGGGCGCAGCTACAAATCTATATTCTCTAGCGTCAAATCTCGAAGGTGGGAAAAGATCTGAAGATGAACTAGCCTTTGGAAGAATTGAGAAGGAATATAAAAACTGTCTCTTAGTAGAAAAGCCAAATGAAAATTTTGGACACACTATGCTAAAACAACTCTATTTCTGTGTTTTTATGAAATTATTTTGGAATGAATGCAACTCCTCAAAAAACAAAATATTAGCGGGTATTTCCGAGAAATCACAAAAGGAAATGATTTACCATATTCGCCATTCCGGTGAATGGGTAATCCGATTAGGCGACGGCACAGAAGAAAGTCACAGTAAAATGACTGAAGCGATAAATGAACTTCACCCTTATACTGAAGAGCTTTTTTATATGTCCGAGGCTTCACTTAATTGTGCTAAAAAGAATTATTTGCCGGATCGTTTAAAGATAAAAAAAGCGTGGGAAAAAGAGATTAAAGATATTTTTAAAGAGGCTACTCTCTCCTACCCCTCTATCCTGCATTTTCAAATTGGCGGCAGAAATGGCATTCATACCGAAACTATGGGCCATCTAATCTCAACCATGCAATATCTTCAGAGAACCTATCCGGGGCAAACGTGGTAAGTTTAAAAGGAGATTTGGGCCCTGAAGCACCTCCAAATCTATATTCAGAGGTATGGGATCTGGTATCTTCAATTCCGGATCCTGAAGTTCCTTGCATAACGATTTATGACTTAGGCATAATTAGAAAACTGAATATTATTGAAAATCAGGTGATAATTAAATTGACCCCAACCTATTCAGGCTGTCCAGCAATAAATGCCATAGAATTGGCTGTCGAGGAAAAACTTCGGGAAAATGGCTTTATTCCAGTTGTTGAAAGAGTTTTATCTCCTCCATGGACCTCCGATTGGATAACAAAAGAAGGCAAGAAAAAACTAAAAGCTTATGGAATAGCTCCACCACCCCCCGTCACCGATATTGAAGAAAGTTCATTCTTTTCTACTCAATCAGTTTCTTGTCCAAAATGCAATTCCTCAAATACTAAGAAGGTATCTCATTTTGGATCTACAGCCTGTAAAGCTCAATACGCTTGTAACTCTTGTCTAGAACCATTTGAATTATTTAAGTGCATATAAAAATGGCTGGGAATAATTCAAATAACTTAAAAGTACAAAAATTAAGATATCTTACCACAGACGCCATTGAGATAACCTTCAAAGTTCCAGACAATCTTAAAAAGGAATATAAATTTATTCCCGGACAATATCTGACCTTGGAAAAAAAGATATCTGATACATATGAAAGAAGAACATATTCAATCTCTTCAGATCCTATAAGTGAAAATATATCAATAGGCATAAAGCGGATACCGAAAGGGAGGTTTTCCACTTATATTTTTAATAACCTAAAGGAAGGTGATGAATTAAGGGTTTTTACACCTGATGGTAGATTTTTTACAGATTATAAAGATAACCAAAATTTAGTATTTGTTGCCTGTGGCTCAGGCATTACACCAATAATTTCAATAATTTCTTATGTCCTAAGAACAAAGAAAAATTCCAGAATATCACTTTATTACGGCAATAAAACTATCGCATCAACCATGTATAGCCAAAGGTTAAACTCTTTAAAAAACTCTAATATGGAGAACCTTTCACTGAATTACTTTTTCAGCATAGAGGCACAAGATATAATCTTTAATCAAGGCCGCATAACCAAAGAAAAAATTGAAAATTTAATTTCTGGAAACCAAATTTCCCCTGAAAAAGTTGATGGAGTTTTTCTCTGTGGCCCCCAAAATATGGTTTTCCAGATGAAACAAATTTTTAAAAAACACATTGGAGAAAGCAAACCAATCATGTCCGAACTATTTTTTTCCGATGAGATAGAAAAACCGGAAGAGAAGAAAAAGGAAAAATTCACAAAGATTGAAACAATCATAAAAATAAAAATTGACGGAGTTGAAAAAAGGATAAATCTAGAAAATAAAGAGGAAAATATAATTGATGCAGCTTTAAGGCAAAATATTGAACTTCCTTTCTCATGCAAAGGAGGAATGTGCTGCACCTGTCGCTGTCTAGTATTGGAAGGTGAAGTAATGCTAGAGAAAAATTATTCCTTGGAAAGGTGGGAGCAAGAAAGAGGATACACCCTGGCTTGCCAGGCCAAACCAAAAACTGATTTTGTATTCTTGGATTTTGATAGAAGCTGACTTCTTATTATTTTTACGTTAAGTAATTAGAGAATTAATATTAATATTGTGATTTGTTGAAAAATATGGTCGAGACGCTATTTAGGATTAACCTGTATTTGCTTTTTTGCATTTCATTCCTACCACAACATATTTTCCTACCAAGCATAACCACAACTGCTGACTATTTCGGCAGCAATTATTCGACGATGCAATTCGCAATTTCAGCTTTCATGGCTGGAGGTGCATTTCTACAGATTATAATTGGCCCACTCTCAGATCGGTTTGGTAGAAGGCCAATTTTATTGATTTGTTTAGTTTTTTTTATTTTAACAACAATTGGCTGCATCATATCTTCCGAGGCTTATTCCTTTCTGGTCTGCAGAACTTTGCAGGCTATATCAATCGCAGGACTGGTTATAGGTAGAGCAATTGTCGCAGATACCCAGGAGCAAAATAAAGTGCTTCAAACAATGGCTAATTTGGCCGTTATAATGGCTGGAATTACAATTGCAGGACCCATTTTAGGCGAATTAATGGACAGCAATTATGGCTGGAAATCTTCCTTTTACCTTTTGCTTTTGATGGGCGTCATATTACTGTTCGTGAACCTGGCTTTTCTCCCAGAAACAAATTCAAGAAAAATCAATAATTTTTGGGATCAAATTTCCCAATATAGATTGTTGATTAGAGTAAAACTTTTCTGGGGTTATGTTTTATCAGGAAACTTTGCAACTGCTTCTTTTTTTTCGCTTCTGGTAGCCACACCTTATATTATCCAGAAAATCTTTTACCTTGATTCAAGTTGGATAGGAGTAATGATAGGCATAATTGTCATCGGCTTTATTTTAGGAAATATTATTAGCGTGAAATTTTCAAAATATTTATCCGAGTTTTCATGGCTTTTATCTGGCTATACTAGTTTGTTATTTAGTATACTATTATCTCTATTGCTACATAAGCTTTTCCCAAATTTTCCGCCTGCTCTATTTGCTCCATTCTTTTTTATAGGAATTGGGAATGGCTTTATTTGGCCAATATCTATTGCAGGAGCCATCTCAATCAATCAGAACTTAAGAGGCAGTGCTTCAGGTCTTCATGGTGCATCGATGTATTTCTTTGGGGCGGTATTTTCCTCAGTTACTGGGATAATGATTTCTATAGCAGAAAATACTTGGCCTTTATTTTTACTTTTATCAACTTCAAGTTTAATAGGCATTTTTGTTCTTTTTACTTTATATGCACAAAATAAAAAAAATTAAACGGCCTGAAACTCTACTCGTCTTTCCTTAATTGGAAGGTGAACTAGAGAAGAAAATAACGCCAAAGCAATATTTATAAACCATACTAACTGATAAGATCCTGTCTCGACGAAGAAATATCCGCCGAGGTAAGCACCTAAAAATGCCCCAATTTGATGCGATAATAAGGCGATCCCAAAAAGTGTCGCCATAAATCTGGGACCGAACATTTTCCCAACTAAAGCAGCTGTAGGCGGAATAGTAGACAGGTAAGTAAAACCAAGCGCAGCAGAGAAAACTAATACAGATAAGGTGTTTTGACTACTCACGAGAAACAAACATACAATCACTGCACGAGAAAAATAAATAGCCGAGAGAAAATTCTTCATTCTCCACCGTGTTATATACCATCCAGCGAACAAACTTCCTATAATATTAAAAAAACCTATAAAAGCCAAAGACCACCCAGCAACGGTTGTTGGCAGTCCACAAAGTTCTATAACTCCAGGCATATGAGTTCTTATAAAGGCCACATGGAATCCACAGGTAAAAAACCCAAGAATCAATAAATTAAAACTAGTGGTTCGAGAAGCTAAGTTTAACGTTTCAAGCAGAGTAAAACTGCTTTCACTTTTATTTCCCGACATGGAAGGATCAGCCTTTAAGGCCCAGCAAAAAGGGATTGCCAAAATAAATACAACTATAAGAAAATAAATCAGAGCAGTCCATCCGAAAGAAATGATAATAAAGCCTGCAATTGGGGCCATAAGAAATTGACCGAAAGAGCCGCCAGCATTAACGAGACCAAAAGCAAAGCCAGATTTTTCAGGAGGAATTCTCTTATTTATTGCCGCCATAGCAACTTGAATGCCAGTAAATCCATAGCCAAATGAAGATAGAACTCCAATGGCAAACACAAGCATAATTGGCGAAGTTGAAAAAGGAATTAATGCTAAGCCGATCATAGAAAGAATTATCCCAATAAGCATAGCACGGTGATAACCAAACTTATCTGCCATCGCACCGCCAAGTGGGTTGGCGATCCCAGTAACCGCCTGGCCAACAGCAAAGGCTAGACTTATAGACAAATAATTAATCTCCAAATCTGTTTCCATTCCTGAAATAGCTAATGGAAGGACTCCCGCTACACCAAAAGTAACGGCAATAAGGAGGCTCGCACTAAAAATCAAAAATATATAACTACCAAACATTTATGCTCCAAGACTGTATTGTTTAATATGTTAGTCCCTTTTATTATCTTTTCCAATACAATGAACTGTTACCTGACGTTCATGATGTTGCTCCCGGTGTTCAAAAAGAAATATTCCTTGCCATACTCCCAACTGTAACTTGGACTTAATTATACTCAGGGTCAGGTTTGTATTAGTTAGCATAGTCTTTATATGGGCAGGCATATCGTCTCTGCCTTCAAACCTATGTTCATAGATTTTTTTGTCACCCATTGGAACTAAGTTATCTAAAAATGCTAATAAGTCTCTTTGGACATCATTTGACGCATTTTCCTGAATGATTAAAGAGGCACTAGTGTGCATAATACTCAAGTTAACTATCCCAGTTTCAATATTCGATAATTTCACAGCCTGTTTTATTTCATTAGTAATGTCTATTAGACCAAGTCCCATAGTTTCAAAATTCAATTTTGATATGTATTGATTCATTAAGCCTAAAGTGCCTGGTAGACCGTTGATTTTATTTCTTCTGCAAACGGTATCGTGGAGCCCAAATATTGGGCCATAATAACTCCAGTTAAATTCTCATCTCTATCTACCCAAAAATATGTTGATGCAGCACCAGACCAACCAAATTCATTCCTTCCAGTTAAAAAACGTGCCTTTGACTGATCTACCATTACTCTACCCAGCAAATTGTAGCCATAACCGTCAAAAGGAATTTCGTAACTATCTATTACCAATGGTCGATATTTGCTATCGACACGGTTCAACAATGCAAAATTCATCATTCTATCTGAAATAAACGGGTGACCATATTTATCTAAACCTGTACATAACATAGCAGCAAACTTGTTATAATCTCCGATTGTAGAAAACAACCCATGTCCTCCCCTGGCTTTAACTAAAGTTTGATCCGAAGGATAAATATCTTCTATATTTGCTACATCCAATTTATTGAACTTAGAAGAGAATATAGCTGGGTCATCAATATTTTCTTTACCATATATCTTTGCTATTCGAGATTTTTCTTTCCCAGTTACAAAAAAACTAGTTTCTTTCATATCGATAGGATCAAAAATAATTTCTTTCAGTATCTCGTCAATTCCTTTTCCAAAAACCTTCTCTAGAACTCCTGCCAATACATCTGTGGATAGTGAATATCTCCAACCTTCTCCCGGATGAAAAGCAAGAGGAAATCTGCTTATTTCCGCGACAAAAGAATCTAAGTCAAGATGTGACTTGTGAATTATTCCTGCCCTCGCATAAAGATTTCCCACTGCACAACCAGTGTTGAATCCATAACTCAAACCAGATTTATGTGTTAACAACTGTTCAATATTAATCAGCGTTTTAGCATGTTCCACTACTCCACTAGCAGTAAGAACCATTTGACTTTTAAAACAATCAAAGTACATCGCCACAGGGTCGTAAAGCCTTAGAAGTCCCATCTCAATAGCCTTTATAGCTGCGACAGACACTATAGGTTTTGTCATAGAATATATTCTATATATAAGATTACTTTCTCTTTGAAAATCTTCATTTCGGCTTACAAATCCGGCTGAAAAATCCTTCCCTTCTCTTTGTATTTTCCATTCAATAGAATCAAAATGATCTCGCTGAACAAATTTTTCCGCAACTGTCCTAATTAACTCCTTCCTTTGCTGTGAATTCATTTGCTCTCCAAGATTTTATAGCCTTTACTCTACAATATTAACCATAACTCATTATGAAATTCTAAAAAAAATAGATTGCTTTTTTATATTTGAATTTTTTAGTAAAATCGTTACCAATATTAGTAAAACAATAGCATGTAAAAAAGTGAAATTTTAAGGCGGTTTGGAGTATTAGGCAACATGATTTATTTGCACAAATTTCTCCCCATATTTTTGTCACCAATATTTTTGATCATTTTGATCACAGCATATGGATTAATAGTAGGGTCAAAACGGCCAATTATTTTCGCAATAGCATGCTTATATTTTTTTAGCACACCTCTAGTATCTGACAGAATCTTTTATTTGATAGAAAATAATATCCAGAGGAGTGAAATTTCAGAAATTCCTAAAGTCGAAGCTATTGTAGTTCTTAGTGGAATGATAACTTATGTAAAATCAGGAACTTTTAGTGGCAATGAATGGGGAGATCCTGATCGATTTTTTGGGGGTATTGATCTATTTCAAAAAGGCAAGGCAAATCAATTAATTTTCACAGAAGGTAAACTGCCATGGTCAAAATCAAAAATGGCTGAAGGCAGCTATCTTAAGGAAAAAGCAATAAGTTTTGGAATAACTCAGTCTAAGATTCTCCTAACTGAAGAGGTCGAAAATACAAGAGATGAAGCTAAAGCTGTTTCAAAAGTTCTCAAAAATTATGATAACAATATTATCTTGGTTACATCGGCTTTTCATATGCCTAGAGCAAAACACCTTTTTGAACAGGANGGTTTTACAGTTTTNCCCTATCCAGTGGATTTCAAGGTCAGCGAAAGGAGCTTGACAATAATGGATTTCTTTCCNGNCAGTTCAGGGTTANATAAANTTTCCATAGCCACGCGTGAATTAATTGGAAGAATATACTATAAAGTACTATCATGGGCTAATATCTTACGTTAAAAAAAGCCCTGCCGCCTCTGCTATTTAATAATTTCTCAAAAAATATCCTACTTAAATTTTGCAAGACACTTGAACTATGAATTTTCTTGAATTTATTAATAAAAATAAGAACTGGCTACTTGCGGGNTCGCTNATGTCACTCAGCTCATCTTTTGGCCAAACATTTTTTATTTCTATTTTTGCAGGCCAAATCATCTATAGCTTTAACCTTACAAACGGAGAGTGGGGTCTATACTACACAATCGGAACCGCAGCATCAGCTATATGCATGATTTATGCTGGTACATTTGCAGATAAATATAAAGCAAAAACCTTAGTAGTCGCCATGTTGATTTTGTTAAGTTCAGCATCATGTTTTATGGGAGCATTGTCAGTTTCAATTTTACTACCATTTGCTGTTTTTGCGTTACGTTTTTCAGGTCAAGGAATGCTTTCGCATTTATGTGTTGTTTCCATCAGTCGGTGGTTTTCAAAACAAAGGGGCAAAGCGTTAGCAGTNTCAACACTAGGATTTGCTTTTGGAGAAGCATTTCTACCACTGATTTTTGTAGCTCTTTTGGCAGTTCTTTCATGGAGATCACTCTGGTTTTTGGCAGCACTAATCCCAGTAAGTTTAATACCAATTTTTTTACTTCTCCTTAAAAATGAAAGAAGTCCATCAAGCTTATCAGAAACTGATGAATCTTCAGGAATCGATAACAGGCATTGGGCTCGCGGAGAGGTATTGCGAAGTTTAAATTTTTGGCTTTACACTCCTATTATGATATTCCCAGGAATGTTTGTCACAGCAGTTTTCTTTCAGCAATATCACTTAAGCCTTAAGAAAGGTTGGGCGCACATCGAACTAGTAGCCTTGTTTCCAGTTTATACATTTACTTCGGTTGGATCTATGTTTCTTTTTGGGTGGGCCAGTGATAAATTCGGTAGTAGAAAGTTGTTGTGTTGGTACCAAATTCCTTTAGCGCTAAGTTTAATTTCCTTTTCTTATGCCTCCAATTTACGTGAAGCAGCTTTTGCATTTCTTCTTATGGGCTTAGCACAAGGTGGCCATATAACGATTTTCAATGCCTTCTGGCCTGAAACCTTTGGCACAAAAAATATCGGATCTATCAAAGCTCTAATTGCATCTATCGGTGTTTTCGGTTCTGCACTCGGTCCAGGAATATCGGGCTTACTAATAGACTATGGATTCGAATTTTCTAGGCAAATGTACACGTTTGGATTAATTACATTAGCGGGTTGCCTTTTAGCTTTTTTAGGCACATCGAGTATTCAAAAAATAGGNAAAATGTAAAAAAATGGGCNCATTAACNCTTGTACGACATGGTCAAGCNTCCTTTGGTGAAAAAAACTATGACAAACTATCCGAGCTNGGACACCTTCAAGCANGACTGCTAGGAAAATTTTTCAAAGAAGAGGGAGTTNTATTTGATAAATTCTTTACGGGAAATATGTCTAGACAACTTGAGACACTTAGGGAAATAAATCAAGATGCTGAACCAAATATTCTGAAGGGCCTAAACGANTATGATGCTGAAGCATTAATGATAAGTAACTTTTCCGGAAACTTGCCAGAAGATATCTTTAAAGACAGAAAGAGCTATTTTCGAAACATTCGTTCCGCCATGAAAAATTGGCAAGATGGAGGGCTGGATATAAAAAATAACACATGGGTTNATTTTAAAAAAGGAGTATTAGACTCCTTNCATAAAATGACCCAAAACAAAGATGATAACATCTTAGCAATCTCTTCAGGAGGCNCAATAAGCTTGATTGTAACTGAAATTCTTAACGCTCCATCTAAGTCAATGATAGATCTTCATCTCCAAATTAANAATTCTTCAATAACGAAAATAATAACTACAGCAAATTCTTTGTACTTAAGTGAGTTCAATTCAACTCCACATTTAATAAAGGATAAGTCAAACCTAGTTACTTATAGCTAAGCTCTGGATTTTTAATATAAAATGAATACTTTTTCAGCCACTAATGTAGTACTTTTATTGATAATTGCTCTCTGCTTTGGCTCAACTTTTCTATTCATTTCTCTATCTTTAAGTGATTTTGACCCACTCTCGTCAGGCTCTGGCAGAATCATTATTGCAGGCACTTTTTCATTATTTTTTGCTTTTGCATCAGGACACGGTCTGCCAAAAACATTAAAATTATGGCTATATTCTTCTGCTTACGGAATTTTTTGCCTGGGACTACCCTTCATCCTTATTCCTTTTGCCCTAAAAACAATAACCACTGGTGAAGTGGCCATATACTTATCATCTATTCCTCTCTTTATTTTACTACTAGCAAGAATAGTTCTTAAGGAGAGAATAACTAAAAAAAAATGGATCGGATTTTTTATTGGTTTCTCTGGTTTAATTCTCCTGATAGGTCCTGATAGTATTTTATCTGGGAGAATGACCGAGAATATTTCAGCAGCAGCTTTATGCATAATAGCAAGTATTTTATTGGCAGCTGGTGGAATAATTATTCAAATGATGCCAAAAGTATCTCCCATAGCATTAACTGGATCATCACTATTGATAGCAAGTATAATAATGCTTCCCGTCTTTTTAATGACTTCGCCTAATTTAAGTCCAGAACCAGTTTCGCTTCTAGGCTTATTTGCTGTAGGCATATTCTCCACTTTTTTGGGAAGCACTATAAGGTTTGCACTTATAAAAAGAACCAGCGCTGTTTTTACCTCTATAAATGGATTTTTAGCCCCAATTGTGGCAAGTATTTTTGGAATAACTTTACTTGACGAAAAAGTAACCATCGGGATAATCTTATCTTATATAGTTATTGTTTCAGGAGTATTCATTGCACAAAATATGGATGTTTTCCTTATAAATACTATCAAAAAAAATACACTTTTGGCAGGCAATAACAAAATAGATGACTAGATAAAGCCTTTGCAGTATAAATTTCTATCCTTTCAATTGTAATCGAGATACCCTTACATAATCATTTTTTGCACCTCCTGGAGAAAAAGTTTGATAGATACAATCATAACACCGAGAGTTTCTGAAACTGATGGAGTTGGACATATAAATAACGTATTTGTACCAATCTGGTTTGAAGCTGGCAGGCGTAAAATTTTTAGTATTTTTTCTCCAGATCTATCTTTTAAAAAATGGAAACTAGCCCTAGTAAACATTAATGTTGACTATACAGACCAGCTATTTTTGAAGGACGATGTTTATATAAAAACATGGATCGAAAAGATAGGAAAAACATCTTTCCAAATTGGAGAGAGAATAGAACAGACTGGCCGTATTTGTGCAAAAGGCACGGCAACTTATGTAAACTATAATTTTAGAAACAAACAGCCTGAGAAATTAAGCGACAATGTAAAAAAATCTCTGGAGGCATTGACTATCAAATAATCGCTTCATTTGAAATTTTTACCCTTCTTAAAATTAAAATCTTCATATTTCTTTCGCAATGACAGTTTTGAAACTTTGCCAGTAGCCGTAAATGGCAACTCTTCTTCATACACGACACCGTCTGGCAATTGCCATTTTGCAAAAGAACCTTCTAAATATTCTAGCAGGTTTTTTGATTCAGGCATACAGCCAGCCTTTGGAACGACAATTAATAAAGGTCGCTCGTACCATTTTTCATGCGGCACAGCAATTACTGCACAGTGTTCAACTTCAGGGTGATTCATAATACAATTCTCTAAATCAATTGAGCTAATCCACTCTCCACCTGATTTAATTAAATCTTTAGATCGATCCGTTAAAGTAAGAAAACCTTCTTTGTCAATTGAAGCAACATCACCAGTCTCAAACCAACCATCTTTATCTATTGCAGCCTTACTTGCATCCTCATTATTAAAATAGCCCTTTGCTATTGTATTGCCCCTTACGAATAAATTTCCCACATTTTCACCGTCTTGAGGAAGCTCATTTCCCTCATCATCCACAATCTTTAGATCAACCCCAAAAACCTTTCTGCCCTGTTTCATTTTTAGATCAATTTTCTGATCCTCAGGAAGAGCTGTATAAGGAATAGTCAATCTACCCGTTGACGCTAATGGGCTGGTTTCTGTCATGCCCCAAGCATGAACAACTGTTACACCCATTTTTTCAAACTCAGAGATCAAAGATCTTGGAGCTGCAGAACCACCGACAATCATTTCTCCTAATCCTTTGGGTTTTACGCCTTTATGTTTTATTTCGTCTAAAAGACCAAACCAAACAGTAGGAACCCCCCAAGCCGAAAAAACCTCAAATTGATCAAGAAGTTGGTAAATACTTTTCCCATCAAGACTTTGACCAGGAAAAACTAAAGAGGAACCAGTTAGCGGTGCACTATAAGGTATCCCCCATGCATTTGCATGAAATAGAGGAACTATAGGTAAAATTTTCCGCCCAACGGCGAATGAATCAGGTAAAGTGACACTTGCAAGAAGAGCATGAAGAACAGTTGAACGATTAGAATACAACACCCCTTTTGGTTTGCCTGTAGTCCCTGATGTATAGCAAAGCCCCGAAGCGGTATCCTCTGGAAAAACCGGCCACATTAAATCTTCACTGCCACTATTAATTAAATCTTCATAACAAATCACATTTGGAAGATGTGAATCCGGAACTTCCGATGGTTCACACATTAAAACAAATTTAATATGAGGTGAAATCTGGTCCAAGTGGGCTTCTATTAATTTAATAAAACTTAAATCTAAGAAAATGACCTTATCTTCAGCATGATTGATGATGTAAACAAGCTGCTCACTCGAGAGCCTTGGGTTAATTGTATGGCACACAGCTCCAATTCCGGAAATAGCAAAATACAATTCAAAGTGCCTGTAGCTATTCCAAGCAATCGTGGCTACTCTATCTCCCAAAGATACTTTTAATTCTAAAAGGGCATTTGCCATTTTTTTTGATCGAATTGAAATATCACGATAATTGGTACGGTGGACCTCTCCACTAGACATCTTGGAAATAATTTCAACTTCAGGATAAGATGTCTTCGCAAATTCAAGAATACTGCTTATCCTCAAAGGCATATTCATCATCATACCTTCCATATTTTCCTCCAAATGTTTTACTTTAATTCTAGGTTCCTAAAAGTTTAGGTCAATTTAAAAATCCTATTAAGTGAGACAAAAAAACAAATACCTGTTCTTATTGTAAACAACTAAAAATTATACTATAGAAGCGAAGGAATGTGGTCTCGTAGCTCAATTGGATAGAGCACTAGACTTCGAATCTAGGGGTTGCAGGTTCGAGTCCTGCCGAGATCGCCATAATTCAAACCAGACTAAATTAAAGTTTTTAGGAACTCGCGTCCCTTTGCTTTACCTAAATCATAATCATTTTTCAAAATTTTGTGATCAAGCGTATTTCTTTTTGTCATCAACTTGTGATCAGGCTGGACCTGATGTATTTTCAAATCTAAAGGTGGATTTTTTATATACTCCAAACTTTCATTATATGTCTTTGAGTGATTTATTATCATCTTACTTAACATTCTATATTTTCTCACGAAGACTGCAGCAATTAAGTTTTCCAACTTATTAGTTCGCACGGCACCTTCTGGAAATGTTCGGATAATAACTATTTCACGAGCCCCCATTTCATAAGCTTTTTTAACAGGTAATGGATCAGAAATTCCTCCATCAAAAAACCTTGTCCCTGAAATTATAGAGGGCCGGCGTACAAGCACTGGCAATGTCCCAGTAGCTACTAAAATATCAATTATTTTTTTCTCTTCATAATTAATATATTCAGCGTTACCAGTTTCAGCATTTGTGACAACTGAAAAAAAAGATCGCCCCGCTAAGTTGATCTTCAATAGATTGAGATCAGGATGAAAGTATTCGTATGCATCCCGAAACAAACCATAAAAATCCAATATATCTCTCCCAGATATTACATTTCTATAGTTAAAATATTTTTTATTTGCAGAAAAAAGCATTTTCTCCAAATTATTTAATCTATCTCTAATTAAGTACCAAAATAGGACGCTGGCACCATTAGAAACACCAACAAAGAAATCAAATGGATCATAATGAGCTTCGATAAAAGCGTCTATAACTCCAAAAGAAAATACACCCCTCTGGCCACCTCCTTCAATTAATAGCGCTGTCTTATTTTTGGCCATTTTCTTACCTAAGTAAAATACGGTTAAATTTCCAGTTATCTATCAGATAATGTACAGAAGCAACGAAATTTTAGCTAAGAAAATTGTTTATTTTGTATCCTTAGCTAAGCATTTATCTTATAATTTCTATAAGCCCCTAGAAAGCTAATCTAAACAAATTTCGTATTACTTATTCAAAATCTTATAGCTAATGATTTAAATACTAAGAAAAAATAGTTTAAGATAGGTTAAAGGATTTAGAGTTGTGAAAGTCATTCAAGATGCCAATAAAAAGTGAAAACCGAAACCCGCCTTTTAACATAACTCGATTAAGTCACGTAGTGCTTTCAAGCAAAGATTTGGATAAAACTCGATATTTTTATGAGACCGGACTTGGTCTGGAGGTCACTTTTCAGGATAAAAATAATCTTTACCTGAGATGCCTGGAAGAACCATGGAATCATTCCCTAATATTTCAAAAACATGAGGGTCCAGCTTGTTGCTTTAAAATAGGATATAGGGTCTTTGATGATAATGATCTAAATAAGGCCAAAGATTTTTTCGACCAGAAAGAGATCCCATGTAAATTTAGCAAACGTCAATTTCAAGGCAACACAATTGAATTAGATGATATTGCCGGAGTCCCACTAGAATTTTGCGCTACTATGGATCAAAAGGAGCCTCTCATGCGGAAATTTGATCAGCATACAGGAGGCCGCTGCGCATTCCTCGATCACATTCAGATATCAACACATGATGTTCAAAGTGCTTTTGATTGGTATAGTGACTTAGGCTTTAGATTAACAGAATATACTGCTACCGATGGAACGGATGAGTTATGGGGTGTCTGGCTAAAACGAAAATATAATACCCAGGATGTCGTTTATTCAAATGGTGAAGGACCTATGCTTCACCATATTGCACTACATACACCTGAAATAGCTAATGTTATTCATTGTGCTGACGCAATGGCATCACTTGGTCTAGCAGAGAACATGGACAGACCTCCTGGCAGGCACGGGATTGGAAATGCTTTCTTTATCTATTTTAGAGATCCTGATGGCCACAGAGTAGAAATATTTACGAGCCATTATGCATTTTTAGACAGTGACTTAATGCCAAAGAGATGGGATTTATCAAATACCAAAAGGTCTCAGGTGTGGGGATTTCCAGCTCCTAAAAAATGGTTTTATGAAGGGACGTCCTTTGTCTCAAAGGAGTTAAAAGCACCCCTATTAAAGGCAGCCCCGGTAACGCTCGAAGATTTCTTGGAAAAATTAAGTTGAAATTTGCTACAATAAATTTTGAAGGTGTGGCTGAACCAATTGTTGCGCTAGAGGAAAAGGAGCCCCGTCTTCTGAAAGACGTATGTAAGAAATTAAATGCTCCAAATTTTGATTGTCTGGAAAATTTTATTTCTTCAATTCCTTCAAATGAAAATTTCTTTTTTAGTCTTAAAGATAGTATCCCCAAATCTCCAATAATTAAAATTATGGATCATAGCTGGCTCCCACCAGTAAGGAAGCCAGGAAAAATTCTCGGTGTTGCGTTTAACAACAAAGAACTTATGAAAAAAGCTCATAAAGATCCAGGAGTGCCGAATTTTTTCCTTAAACCTTCCTCATCTCTGCAAGCCCATATGAAGGAGATTGCTGTAGACCCAACCTGGGGAGCAGTAATCCCTGAACCTGAGGTATGTGCAATTATAGGAATTGGGGGAAAAAATATCTCTAAGGATCGTGCTTTAGATCATATTTTTGGTTACTCGATTCTTAACGATGTTACATCCCATGGACTCAAATTTGGAAAGGATAGCATTGCTGTTACCTATGACCCAGACATGGCAAGGGAAGAGTTTTATAATTGGAGAAACTTAAAAGATGAAAACGATAGAGACGTATACTATGTATATCATACTAGGAGCAAAGGTACTGATACTTTTGGTCCAATGGGGCCTTGGATAACTTATAAAGAAGAGGTAGGAAATCCAAATGAGTTAAAGGTTAAGGCATCTCTTAATGGAAAAGTTTTTACTGAAGATAGTACCGCCAACTATCGTTTTTCAATAGAGGACTGCGTCTCGGAAGCTAGCAAATATTTTACTTTAGAACCAGGTGATATAATTTCTTTTGGCACCACTGGAAAAGGAAATTCTGATTTTCCAAGAGGTCATAAAAGCGTACTCCTAGGTGAAGTTTCTGGAGAGATAACAATAGAAGTACCCGAACTTGGAACTTTAATGAATACAATTTTTCATAAAACTGGAGGCCTGTGATGGTAAATTCTATCTATTCAAAAAATTTACCAGCCCATGAAAACCCGATACCGCATGCGGCAAAAGTTAGTAACCTAATAATGTCTTCAGCTATATCGGGCAAAGACAAGAATACCGGCCTTTATTCACCAGAAAAGGAAAGTCAAATCAAAATTACTTTTAAATACTTTCGAGAACTTTTAGCCTCATGCAATTGCTCACCTCAAGACGTAATAAAAATTGACATGTTTTTCCAAGACAAGAACGACAGGACACTAGTTAATAAATTTTGGGAAGAAACTTATCCTAACATAAATCTTAGACCCGCACGCCACTCTCATCAATCTGCACTTCCAAAAGGGTGCATTTTTCAGATAACTTTTACGGCCCTTAAGAAGGATTAGCTTGAGGGGAAATAGGTAGTTTTCTAGCCACCCCAAAAATTTCTTGCAGCCTGGCGCCAAAACTTAGCAGACGGGCCTCATGTCTTGGTGGAGCAACAATCTGTATCCCTATAGGCAGTCCTGATTCAGTAAATCCACAAGGGATACTTAAAGTCGGGCAAGACGTCATAGTTATTGCAAATGTAATAGAAAACCAGTCAACATATGTTTCACATTTTTTACCCTCTATTTCTTTAACATATGGATTTTCAACTGAAAAAGGAACCACCGATGTAGTAGGGCAAATTAAAAAATCATTTCGCCTAAAAAAATTTTCCATATTTAATGTTAATTGCCTTCTGGTCTTTTCAGCTTCAACTATTTCAGTATTTTTAACCTCAAACCCAACTTGTACATTTTTTATTATATCTACAAGTATTTGGTCTCTATGCTTTTTAACTAAATCACCTAACATGGTTGCCATGAGAAGACCTCTCAAAACCTTAAATGCATCTAGAACTCCTGCAAAAGAAGGTATTTCATGTGTCACATCCCAGCCAAAGCCAGATATTTTTTTTATTGCAGCTCTAAAAGCACTTCGTACCTCGCCTTCCACCGGGACAATTCCTAAATCTTCACTAACTGCTACAGATGAAGGCTTATATTCAGTATCAAGTTCCTCCAAGAATGAATTTTCTATACATGGATAGCTTAATGGATCACCTATGTCATGTCCTACCATTGCGTCTAACATTAATGCTACATCTTCTACAGATCTTGCCATAGGGCCTTCTACCCACAATGTATCAAAAGGCATATACCTCTTACCTCGAGGAATTAATCCTGGACTTGGCCGCAGTCCAACAATACCATTAAAGGCAGCTGGGGTTCTTAAACTGCCTCCCAAATCATTTCCGGTAGCCAAGAAAACTTGTCCACTAGCTAATGCTGCAGAGGAGCCGCCAGAACTCCCTCCAACACTTTTAGAAGTATCCCATGGATTTCTTGTCAACCCATACACAGGATTAAATGTATGCCCACCAGCCCATTCTGGCACGTTAGATTTAGCAACACAATTTGCTCCATTATCTTCTAATATTCTAACAGTACGATCCGAATCTTTTGGGATATTATCTTTAAATAAAGGAGATCCATACGTTGTTTTGACACCAGATAAGTCATTATAATCCTTAATCGCAATTGGAAGCCCATGGAGATTTCTAATAATCTTAGGTGGATTGTTATCGATCCGCTCAGCAATTTTTCTTGCACGATCAAAACATTTCTCAGGTAGAGCATTTAATTCACTATCTACTTCTTCAATTCTACTTATTGAACTTTCTAATACTTCTCTTGCGGAAAGTTTTTTCTCTTTCAATAATCTGTGGGCTTCGACAGCACTCATTTCCCAAATCTGACTTACCATTCAATTAATGCCTTTATTTCTAGAAGAGTTATAATAATACTAAGATTTAATTTTTAGTTTTTCAGCTATACTAACAATTCGTTGCATTTCTCTTATCACCGGTTTTTCAATCAATTTTCCATCAATTACTACCAACCCAGTATCTGCCTGATGAAANGTATCTANAATTCTTTCGGCTCTNTTGATCGTCTTAATATCTGGTGTAAATACNTCGTTAAGAATTGCAATTTGCTTTGGGTGAACTGACCCCTTNCCAGTAAAACCTAAATNTCTTGCCTTAATGGCTAAACTCTTCATCCCTTCCATATCTTCTAAATCAAGATANGGTACATCAATAACATCCAATCCATTAGANGAAGCTGCATGAACAACTCTTGAACGCGCATANAACANAGGCTCCCATTCATTTTTACATCGTAATTCAGCAGCCATATCAATTCCGCCNAAAAATAATGCTTCTATTCTTGAACTCGAANTTCCAATATCATAAGCATTTTCAAGNCCCTCATTGGTTTCAATTATAACGTGCAATCTACAATCGTGTCCCTTTTCNTTNAGAAGNGTGTCAACCAATACAACTTCGTCAGGAGTTTTAACTTTTGGCANCATTATTGCTGGTGGAGGATTTTCGGAAATTAAAATCTCTTGAAGATCAAGAATTCCAAAATGTTCTCTTACGCTATTAATTCTTATAATTCTCTCAATTCCATCATCANCCTGCTTATNCTTAAATAAATTTAACGCCTTTTTTCTGGCCTCTTCCTTATCCTTTGGNGCTATACCATCCTCTAATTCAATACACACCATATCTGTTCCAGAAGCTAATGCTTTCGGATACATTTCTGGCTTTAGACCTGGCGTGAAAATAAAGCTTCTTCTTGGCTGAATCTTTTTCTCTCGTAATTCCATGATTTTCCAATTACATTTATTTCAACAATCTATCACGCAGTAATAGCAAAAAAGGATAACCTTAAATTTTATGAAAAGGCTAGCATATTTTTTATTGTCATTATCAGTTTTAATTNTAGTCGCAGTTATTGCTACTGGGGATTACGTATATAGAGAGGGTACTAAGCTTAGCTGTTCAGAAAATATTACTGCAAAAAATAATACTCCAAAAGAGTTTTACCCAAATGAAAAAGATAGAGGTCCATTTAGAGGAGACGGATGGGACAAGTGGGTTACTACAGATCTGTCTGATTGGTGGATCACAGAAACAAATTATGAAAAAGTTAAATTTAAAAATGCTGATGGCTCAATTGAGTATTCTGCCTGGTGGATAGCTCCAACTATAAAGGAAAATAAGGACGCGATTATAATCGTACACGGNTACGGAGCTAGCAAACATGAATACACTGTTCTGATGCCTGCAGGAATGCTAGTTAAAAAAGGCCACAATGTCCTTGTTATAGACGCTAGAGACTCAGGAGAGACAACGTGTGAAGATGGCAGACATTCTGCAGGNCAAGAGGAAGTTTTTGATATTTTAGCTGCTGCAGAATGGTTGGAAAAAACCCATGCTGTTGAGATNAATAAAGTTGGTGTACATGGAGTTTCTGGTGGTGCTATAGCAGCTCTATATGCCTTAGCAAAAAGCCCTGATATAGCAGCTGTCAGCCTTCATGGCGTAATATTTGACTTCAATAAAATAGCCCGCCATGAGGTAATGTTTCAAGGTTTCCCTGGCTTCCTATGGTCAAGTGCGTTGATAGCTGCGAGATTAAGAGGCATNAACCTTAGGGACTTAGAGCCTTATGAAGGCATAGATAATCTGAATGGACGCCCCCTTCAAATCTTTCACGAAGAAAGGGATACTCGNCTGCCTCTTTGGAACATGACTGACCTACAAAATTATACTTTAAAAATCGGTGAAAAGGCTGACTTTTACCTCTTAAAAGGGGCTGATCACATGGAAGGNCTACTTCTCGAACCAAAATTTTTTGAAGAAAAATTATATGNATTTTTTGAAAATGCTCTCCGATGAAAACTTTTAATCTAGTAAACATATCTCACGGGAACTAAGGAAATTCAGGGAAAAAATTAACTTTTAAGTAGGAGGAATCAAATGAAAGAATTTGTGCGAACCATTTCAGACTATCCAATAAAAGGTATCCAATTTAGAGATATAACAACTCTTCTTCAAGACCCAAAACTATTTAAGAAGGTCATAGATGAAATGACCGAACCATGGATCAATGAAAACGTTGACGCNGTCTTAAGCATCGAATCTAGAGGCTTTATTATGGCAGGAGCAATTGCTTACAAACTTAATTCAGCCTTTATACCACTAAGAAAACCTGACAAGCTTCCTTATAATACGCATAGTGTTTCATTTGAATTAGAGTACGGAAAGACAGAAATGCATATTCATACGGATGCGCTTGACGGCCTAAAAAGGTTATTAATTATTGATGATCTCCTGGCGACCGGAGGAACGGCACTCGCAGCTCTCGACTTGATAGAGAAGTTTAGTGAAAAAGAAATTGTTGGCTNTGGCTTCATTATTAACCTGCCCGAATTGAAAGGTGAGGAGCGCTTAATAGCGAGAGGTGTTAAAGCACACTCGTTGATGGAGTTTTGACTCTATTGAATCTACTCATCAGCCGCATNTAATTTATTCATCAATTCTAATCGCTTTAACACACTTAAAAGTGCGAGCTGTACTAGAGGAGGTTCCTTATCTATTTCCTTACCTAATGCATCCGCATCGATAGCCTGTAAAATAGTTGTCCCAATCGAAAAAGCAGCGTTAGATCTTAATCTGCCAGCTAATAGAGCGGATTCCCCAAAGCTTTCCCCACTAGAAAGACTTTTTAACTTCTTTCCCTTCCTATTAACCAGCTCTACCGAGCCCCTATCTATAAAATACATGTAATTTGGCACTTGGTCCGCACCAAAAATGCGATCCCCGTCTTCATACCTTATAGTTTTCAGATATTGTAAGTTCTGCTGAATATACCCCTCTTCAAATAATATATGGCTNTTAGATTTTGAAGCATCAAATATTCTACTGAGGCTATATTTTATTATCGATTTCACGACAATGTGGCTTCGATTCACTTCCTCACGNAGCTTAGTTCCTGAAATAACGAGAAGCTCAATATCTGAAACTCTTCTGTATCTAAGAACTTTTTGCCTTGCCAAGATAGCTTCAGAAAACCCTATGGGGTCATGTTTCAAAAGCATTTGAGTGAGATTTCTGTCACCGTAGGATAAAATTTCTCCTTCAATTATCAGATAAGCTTCATCTTTCTCATGAAAATCAAAATCTTTATCTTTCTCAATTTTNATGTGCTTTGATTTTTCATCAATTAATTTTAAGAGTTTACTAACTGATAGCATTTTAAACTAATCCCCTCTATTATTACGAAAGTTAACCAGTGAATATAATTCCCAATCAATTTGATTAACAAAATAAATAATGCAAGACCTTTTTTATACTAACAAGTTCAAAAAAAAATCTAACTTCTTACTTTCAAATTTGGAAATGTCCCAAATTGATAAAATGGCTACATATGATGGCATTCCTAGTATCAAATTGATGGAAAATGCAGGNAANCAAATTGCCCGCATTTGTTCCCAACTAATAAAAGAAAATTCATTCAAAAAAATCTTAATTCTCTGTGGTCCCGGGAACAACGGTGGAGATGGCTACTTTGCAGGCCACTATCTAAAAAAAGATTGTAAAGGCATAGATATATTTTCTGAAACCCCCGTGAGTAACTTAACGGGAGATGCAAAAAAAGCCCTTAAAGTGTTCAGCCACAGAATAAAAACACGCCTAAGTGCCGNCGACATTAATGGGTACGACATGATCATTGATGCTTTCTTTGGTGCTGGATTGTCTAGACCTCTCTCTAAAAAGATATCCAACATCATTAAGTNGATAAAACAAGCTAAGAAATTTGTTGTAGCAGTTGATATTCCATCNGGAATTAATGGTGANACAGGTGAAATCATAGGAAGCAAATGCTTTGAAGCCAATGAAACTATCACCTTTTTTAATCCAAAGATTGGACATAAAGCNTTTCCTGGAAAAGAAAAATGTGGAAAATTGCATATAGTAGACATTGGTTTAAAAACATCCCATGCAAGAAATCTTACAATTAATGTTAAGCACAACGATCCAAAACTTTGGAAATCAAATTTTCCTAAAAAAATCTGGAGTAGTCATAAACATAAGCATGGCCACACTTTAATTCTAACCGGGGAAATGCCAGGGGCTGGTGTTCTAGCTAGCATCGCCGCCTTAAGATGTGGTGTAGGATTAGTATCAGTAATCTGCTCGCCAAAATATCAAACTCTTTTCAATCTTTTAGCTCCAAGCATCATAGTGCATGCCGAGAAAAACCCCATGAAAAGTGACCACATTAAAGAAAATTCAAAATATGATTCAATTNTATTTGGNCCTGGGGCNNCACCAAGNAAAGTTACACGCGATATAACAAAACTCATCCTTGGTTTAAGAAAACCAACCGTATTAGATGCTGGAGCGATAAGTGCTTTTAAAGGTCATCAAGATGAACTTCTAGNAAATCTGCACNATAAAGTTGTTATGACTCCTCATCAAGGCGAATTTAAATCTTTATTTCCAGAATATCAAAAATCTTCATCTCTGNAAGGCTCACTTTTAGCTTCAAAAAAATCAGGAACAATTTTTTTNNTAAAAGGAGCNAATACTGTGATTTCAGAACCTGGAGGTATGCAAATTTTGTCAACTGATCCCGAAGCACCGCATTTAGCTACCGCCGGATCTGGTGACATTCTTTCTGGCATAATTGCTGCACTTTTATCCCAGGGTATGGATTGTTTTAAGGCTACCTCAGCAGCTTCTTGGTTGCATGCTCATGCGGCATCAAGCTTTGGCCCAGGTTTGATTTCAGAAGACTTGCTAAAACAATTACCAAAAACTATTTCTGAAGTAATTTATGAAGAAAAGTGAATTCTTAATTGATTAACTTCCAAGGTAACCCAGAGTTTTTCCATCCTGAAGTTTTGCCTCCAAAAATAGAGAATCCTTTTCCTTCAAATCCGTCCGAAACATTGCAAATTTTTATACTCTTATTAGCATTCAATAATACGCTTAAGGATTTAACGGCCGCCGCTTGTGAGCGAACACCAGCCTTGCACATAAACATAACATTCTTTACATTTCTGTTGCTCAAAGTTTCTTCCAGCTCTGCAAGAAAATTTTGATTAATTTCCATTGAAGGCATAGACTGTAATTCTAAAAGAACTANGCGCTCATTTAGATCACCTAAATCAGGTATCCCTATTTTTTTCCATTCTAATTCTGAGCGAACATCAATTAATAAAGCGCCCGCATTACTATTTACTTCCTCAAAAGCCTCCTTGGAAGAAATNTGTTTTATCTCATCTGAATCCATGCCATACCATTAACTGTTATATAAAAACTATTTCTTAAATAAACTTGGTTTTTGTCCAAGCTAAAAACAAAGTAATTTAATTTTAAACNGCGTCAAATGATAAATGAACTTTTTATTACCGGAGCCGGAGTTAGTGCTGATAGTGGCATACCNACATTTCGCGGAAATGACGGNTTTTGGACCATTGGAAGCATTAACTACACNCCTCAAGAAATGGCGACCAGAAAAAAATTTGAAGAAAATCCAGATGAGTTTTTGCTATGGTATTACAAACGATTTGCAAAATATAAAAACGTGAAGCCTAACTTTACTCATAAATGGTTAGCAGATAAATATTTAATAACGCAAAATATTGATGGACTTGACGGCAAAGCTGGAAACAAGAATTATATCCCTATTCATGGTCGTTTAGATAAATTGATTACCTATGACGATCAAATGAAAACTCAGAAACCAATCGATGCGGATTGGAACAGTATCGAAAAAGAAGGTACACTGGATCGTAAAGAGTTAATTGAGGTTTTGCTTAGTAAATTTAAAATCGAAAAAAGCATCAATGGTCCTTTGATCCCTAAAATAGGAATTTCATTGAAACCTTTTGTACTGTTGTTTGATGAATATTACACTGATATTTATCGNATTTCAGAAGCTGAAAGTTGGATGAATATCGCGAATAAGATTATTTTTATTGGAACTTCATTCAACGTTAATATTACCTCTATTGCTCTTAGAACTGCTATNCTAAGATCTATTCCCATAGAAATAGTGGATCCGGATCCTGTNAAAATTTCTTATGATAATGTCACATATCATCAAATGACGTCGAATGAGTATTGTGAATTCCGAAATAAAATTAGTAAATTGGAATAAAGCCGTGAAGTACATGGTTCTAGCAGGTTCGTGNTTAACTCAATTCACAGTTATAGGAATTCTATTTTCCTATGGCGTCCTCATGAACGAATTTGAAATATATTTTGGATGGCCTAGGGCGATTTTGTCCGCAGCCAATTCAGCTGCATTCATTTGCATGGGAATACTAGTCTTAGTGGTTGGTCACTTAAGTGATCGATTTAGCCCAAGGCTAATTTTAAGTGTAACAGGTTTGCTTTTTGGTTTCGGAGTTTCTTTAACTGCACTAATAACTGAACCATTTCACCTTATACTCATATTTTGCATATTTGTTGGCATAGGAATGTCTACTCACGATGTAGTAACTTTATCATCGGTAGCAAAATCATTTGAAAAAAGATTAGGTATAATGACAGGCATAACCAAAGTTGGAACTGCTATGGGTCAAGTTTGTATACCACCCTTCCTTGCAGTTTTAATATTTTTTTTCGAATGGAAACAAGCAATTATTATTCTAGGACTTCTAGGCGGAATTCTTCTTTTAACTGCCGCCTACCTAATGAAAGTTCCTGAAAAAAAGTTAACTTCCACCGAAGAAGAAAGCAGCGGNATTTCAGACAAGCAGGCCCGAAGAACTTTTACTTTTTGGAAGCTGGGTGCAATTCANTTTTTGTTTCTTTCCGCATTGATGACAATTCCAGTGCATATTGCAATTCATGGCATCGATCTTGGNATGAGTCCTCAGAAAGCTTCATTCTTACTNTCAGCNATTGGCTTTTCTAGCATAGCTGGCAGGCTAATAGTTGGTATAAGTGTNGATAATTTTGGAGCCAAGAGNACTTATTTAATTTGTTTNATTCCCTTGATAATAAGTTTATTTGTGTTCAGAGAAGTTAGCTCTCATGATTTACTCTTCCTCACTACCCTGCTTTATGGATTTTCTCACGGTAGCTTTTTCACTGTTGTTTCTCCAGCAGTAAAGGAATATTTTGGAATGAAATCTCATGGGGCTATTTTTGGCAGTATACTTTTCTTNGGAACATTAGGCGGCTCAATTTGTCCAATCATTGCAGGTCGTATTTTTGATATAACNGGAAGTTACAACAGNGCTTTTCTGGGATTAGGTATATGTGGGTTGTTAGGATTAGGAATTGTATTATTGCTTCCCAGTTANAAAAAAAACCCTTAGTCTTTNAANAAATATATAAAAAATATGAGGANAAAATGAGTTTTACAGCACACCTTGAATACCTNTTTCACATTACCTGCTCCGAATGTAAATTTTACTGGACCTATGCTGCTATGCAGAAAAATTTNAATATCGAGAAAANAGANTATNACTGCCCAAACTGNGGCCATAANGGTAAAATAAAGTTAGAAAATGAAATTAGTNTATGATTATTCTCAGTATATNTTAAAAAAANCAACTNTNATTATATAAATAAATACATGCTTTCATTTCTGACACAGACATACAGCAAACGTAGCTCAATGTTGATGATTTTTGTTAGTGCATCAGTTTGGGGTATCCTTTGGATACCTCTTCGTATAATTGAAGGTCTTGGNCTTAATGGCCTTTGGTCAAACTTCTTTTTTCTTGCCCTCCCCATTCTACCTCTAGCTTATTTGTTTCTCCGGCCCATTTGGAAAGATAAATCTAATTGGTTAGGCTATTTTATAATAGGCAGTTGTATAGGGATGGGTTTTGCATGTTATTTAGCAGGCCTTACCCTTGGTTCGGTTACTAAAACAACAGTTCTTTATTATTTAACCCCAGCTTGGGCCACTTTATTTGGAATATTCCTGTTGGGCGAGCAACANACATTTGGTCGCTGGGCATCTATTTTATGCGGGTTACTTGGATGTGTGCTCGTCATAGAATTAGATGTAAAAAGTTTAAGATTTGACTATTATGATATCTTTGGCTTTGCGTCAGGATTCATTTGGAGCTTAGGTTCAGTTTTTGTTAGACGATTCAATAAAATAGATATAGCTCCTGTGATGTTACCCATTTACTTTTTTGGCGCTTTTATAACATTGATATTCATATACTTTTTTAAATTTGAAGCACCAGAAACGCTAGTAATACTAAAAACAGCACTACCCATTTTTCTTGTTTCAATATTGGTTTTTTTCCCTACTTTTTTAATTCTTCTCAGTATAAATCAATACCTATCTCCAGGTTTGATAGGAATTTTAATGCTTTCAGAGCTTATTGTTGCCGCCTTATCAGCAAATATTATTCTTGGTGAACCCATGTCGATGTGGCAATGGATTGGGGCTATTCTTATAGTAATAGCAGGATTAACTGTTGCGTTACTTGAAAGCAAAGAGGAGGTGCAATAAAAAAAAGGGGCCTATTTGACCCCTTTTCTCATCTATTAAATTGTCTTAAAGATTAAGGAAGCCATGCTCTCCAAACATCTTCATTGTTGTCCTTCCACTCTTGGACAACCTCGACAATATCTCGACCATTTTGATCAACTTCTACAAGCATTTTTGCCTGGTCAGCATTGGAGAAGTTCATCTTCTTGAAAAATGCTAAAGCATCTGCGTGCTCTGGCTTAGCAAAAGTCGCTGGATTACCTCTATTAAAAGTTATATCCTTAGCCCATCCAGTTGCTGGCCAATAACCTAAGCCACAGTCCTTATAGCCATCAGTTTCATTATATGTATCGCAAGACTTGTTTTCAGGCAGACCTACNCCTACCATTTCATAGGCTCCAAAAAACCAATGAGGCTCCCACAAATACAATAAAAATGCTTCCCCTCTTTTGTAAGCTGCACTNGCCTCTGCAACTGCAGCGGTCTCAGTTCCTAGTTCATCGGCTACGAAATCAATCCCAAGCATGTCTAATCTCTTTTGATCATAGCAATTCCATCCTGGAACTGGGCAACCGATAAGACGCCCTTTATCGCCACTTTCAATCGAAGAAAATTGATCTTTATACTTATTTAGATCCTCCCATCCTTTAAAATCTGGGTTCGCATCTACAAAATANTTAGGAACATAATAGTCTGACATGCCAACAATTCCTGTTGGTCCAAGATAAAGAACACTACCGTCTCCTCCAAATTCACTTATGAACAGTGTATCTGCTTCTGTGTAGCTTGGCCATGACTCACAACCGAAATCAATATCGCCGGTTCCGATTGCTTCATCAAGCGCTGTTCCACTTGGGAATACTATTCTCTTAATTTTATAATCTAATTCTTGCTCAAGAATGCTTACAGCAACCTGACAAGTGATTTCTCCACCGGTCCAATCNGCAACTGACGCAACGAGTCGCTTTGCTGCATTTGCNTGGAAACCAGCAAAAATTACTACAGCAAAAGACATTAATGCTACNACTGCTGCTTTTATTATTCCGAATTTCATTCTAATTCTCCCTTTAAAAAAATATAATTCATTATTTTTGTGAGCTGATATAAACATCTTCAGTTTTATTTGTAAACTTAATATTCAAATGCAAATTTCCAAACGCAATTTCTGGTTCTTTTTTAAGCAATAATTCTTAAAGACCAAGTGCCTCACGTTGTTTCTTTGTCCAAGCAAGACTTATTCTATCCAGAATTATAGCTAATAAAACAATAGCAATACCTGCTGCCAACCCCCTGCCCGTATCTGACTTAGCCAGAGCTTGATATACTTCCCTGCCCAAACCTTTTCCTCCAATTAGTGGAGTTACCACCTGCATAGCAAAAGCCATCATCACCGTTTGATTAAATCCCATAACTAAGCTAGGTACTGCCATTGGGAACTTTACTTTGAATAGCGTCTGCAGTGTATTTCCGCCAAAAGATTTAGAGACCTCTGAATAAGACTCAGAAATCTGTGACAGTCCCAAAACCGTTAACCTGATTATGGGAGGCAAAGAATAAATAACAGTAGCTATAACAGCAGATACAACATTACCCCCAAAAAACATCAAGACGGGAACAAGATAACAAAAAGCTGGAAGTGTTTGCATCGCATCTAGAATTGGTTCCTGAATTTTTTCATATGTCTTATTATAGGAAGCTATTATTCCAAGTGGAATGCCTATTCCAAAACTTATTAGTACTGACAATAGCACTGAAGACAGCGTAATCATTGACTCATACCAGATATCGCAAGCACCAATAAATAAAAGTAGCAAGCCGGTTATAATTGCAAATCTTAAACCCACGGTAACAAAACTAATCAGAATGAAAACAGCCATGGTAAAAGCCCAGGGAATATGTGTTAAATAAAAATCAAAAGGGCTTAGAAGATATAAATATACAAAAGCCCNCAGACCTTTAGTNAAAGCAATAAAGCTTTCATTTACAGTCAACCAGGCTACCGTATTTGATATAGGTTCCCTAATNGAAATAGTCCAATTATCAGGAAATTCTCCAATCTCTAAAACATAAATATCAAAAAAATAAATAAGATAAAAAATTATCAGGGATGAAACTAGAAAACTTTTGTTCTTAATAAAGGTTTGTACCGATTCAGAAAGGTTTGAGTTAACTATTTTCAAAGTACTCCCAAGTATTAGGGCAAGTAAATTAACTACATTTTGGAAAAACCATTTTACGACAATCCAAATCAGGCCTATTGGTTTTTCAATGAGGACTGCAAGATTGTAACGATCCAAATTTTGAGGCAGAAGATAAAATTTAACCTTTTCACTACCCAGCAATCTTTGCTCAGTTTTGCTCATTGCGCCACTGAATCGATCAAACATGATAGCCATTAGGAGTATACAAATTCCCCCTTCTAAGGCCCACCCGACATCTAATTTTCTTATCGCAACCCATACCTGACCGCCTAATCCTTCCGCGCCAATAAAGGTTGCTAAAACTACCATCCCTAAAGCCATCATAATAGTTTGATTTATTCCCATCATGATACTTGGCAAAGCTAGGGGGAATCTAATTTTGTATAACATTTGGAAATTACTAGATCCGAATGAACGGGCAGTTTCAATAGTCTCATGGGGAACTTGCCGGATTCCTAAATTCGTCAACCTTATGACAGGTGGCAGGGCATAAATCATAGTCGCCATAATAGCTGGCGGACCGCCTATACCGAAGAAAAACATTGCAGGTATCAAATACACGAAAGCAGGCATAACTTGCATTGTATCCAAGATNGGTTTTACGAAAGCCTCTGTTCTGTCACTTTGTGAGCAAAGAATTCCTACTATTACACCAAAGATTATGGACATAAAAACAGATAACCCCATTANCGCAAGTGTTTGCATTGCCGGCTCCCACTGACCAACTAAGCCCCAAAACAGTACTGCACATAAGGTGAAAATGCTCAGCCTAAGTCCAGCTACTCCTAAAACTGGAAGCACCATAAAAGCAACTATTAGTAACCAGGGTGACTCAATAAGAAAATCTTCAAGGGTCCAATACCAGTCCTGAATTACACCAGCTATAAGTCTAGTGATCCAGCGATAATTCTTTTTCATCCAATCTTCCCCCTCGTTTATCCAGACTGAAAAAGAAAAAGNATCAGTTATTGCTTGGGGNAAAACCGTTATATCATCGCTAGTTAAGGCAAGCCACAAGGAAATAGAGAAACCTAAAATTATCAGTGGCCACAAATAAATATTTTTGGATAAGCTTGTCCCACTTATTCCTTCCTTATTATCTGTGCTAATCATANTCTGAACTACCTTAAATCTAATACAAAAGTAAGTTTAAGATTAAAATTAGGGAAAATACAACTTTCAAATATTTATTTTTCCAATATTATTAATCTTATGANTGAAGCCACAAAAATTGTATGTAACAATGTCTGGAAAATCTTTGGGCCAAACCCTCAAAAAATTCTAGCAAGTTTAGACAACTCACAGTCAAGAGCAGAGGTGCAGGAAAAAACAGGNCACGTTATAGCCGTAAANGATGTAAGTTTTTCTATTGAAAAAGGGGAAACATTTGTAGTTATGGGGCTTTCAGGAAGTGGAAAATCCACTCTTGTGAGGTGCCTTACACGATTAATCGAACCTACTGCTGGGGAAGTTAAAGTAGATAACATAAATATTGTTAATATGAACAAAATGGATCTNAGGAATTTAAGACGCCATAGAATGAGTATGGTTTTTCAACATTTTGGCCTATTCCCGCATCGNAAAGTAATTGANAACATAGGGTACGGTNTGGAAATAAGNGGNAATAAGAAGAAGGACCGCATTGAAAAGTCCATGGAAATTCTAAAACTCGTAGGTTTAGAAGGTTGGGAAAATAATTANCCTAGAGAATTATCTGGAGGAATGCAGCAACGAGTTGGATTAGCCAGAGCTCTGGCAGTAGATCCAGAAATTCTTATATTTGATGAACCATTCTCTGCCCTTGACCCCTTGATAAGAAGAGAAATGCAAGACGAGCTTTTGAGTATTCAGAAACTAGTTCAAAAAACAATGATTTTTATCACTCATGATTTTCTTGAAGCCATTAAAATGGGAGACCATATAGCCATTATGAAGGATGGAGAAATATCACAAGTGGGGACTCCTGAAGAAATCGTTGCAAATCCTGTAGATCAATATGTAAAAGATTTCACAGAAGACGTNCCNAAGTATCGTGTNTTAAGTGCTGGCAAGGTTTTGCGCCCAAACGTTTCTACTAAGACTGAGGAATTATTTAAGAATAAAGAAAATTGCGTACATGAAAACACAAAAATAGATCAGCTAATCGATCTTATCACAGAAACTGATAATGCTCTTCCTGTAACCTCATCATGCGGTACCGAGCTATTAGGTGAAA
>PBQX02000106.1:0-15129 GCA_002725175.2 Paracoccaceae bacterium | reverse complement strand
ATTATGATGTTAAAGTTTTAAATTCTTTTGCAGAGATAAATAAAGAGGGTTTTTTTAAACTTGTTTACAATATTAGCTCTTGCTTTATCTTTGTCATTAGGTGACACACTATCTTCTAAATCTAGGTTTATAACATCTGCTTCTGATGATGCCATCTTTTCAAAAAGTTCTGGTCTGGCGCCAGGTCCAAATAACTGGCACCTATTTAGTCTTTCTGGGGAATCAGGTTGTAATAAAAAGCTCATATTTAAGTTTCCAAATGATAAAAGAAAAAGAATTAACTTTCAGGGGTTATAACTAGATTAAGAGAATGTATTTTGCAATCTCTCAATAGCATCTTCAACTATAGCTTTTCTACAGGCGAAATTTATTCGTACATACATTTCTCCACCAGATCCAAAAGAAGATCCAATATTTGCTGCTATTTTGGCTTCTTTGAATAGCAATCTGTAAAACTCTGTTGGTGACAAGCCCGTTTTCTCAAAATTTATCCAAGCTAAATATGTTGACTGTAGAGGCATTGATTCAAAGCCTTTTATAGATTTAATTCCTTGCTCAAAGCAGAATTTATTCTTTTCTAGGTAATTTACTAACTGAAAAAGCCATTCTTCTCCATAAAGGTAAGCAGCTTCGGCCATTTTCATCCCAATCCTGTTGGGCATTTTTCCAGTAGCTTCATGGGCTAAATCGAATTTATTGCGCAGATCTGGATCAGGAATAATCACACTGCCCATTTCCCCACCTGACAAATTGAATGGCTTTGTAGTGGAGACCATAACTACAGCCCTATTTTTTGCCGAAGGTACTGCAGCTAATAGAGTATTATGCTTAAAGTTAGGGTAAGTTAAATCTGCATGAATTTCATCACATAATAAAACTAAGTTATGCGCTTCACAAAATTTAACTAGATCTTCAAGCTCATTTTTTTTCCAAATTCTACCTCCTGGATTGTGTGGTGAACAAAAAAGCATTATTTTTTCATTTCCTGATAGAGACTTACCTAAATTATCCAAGTCGAATTTATATATATCATTCTCTATTTGAAGTTTGGCTTCCTTAACCTTTCTGCTGTTTGCTTTAATTATACGTGCAAAAGAGTGATAAACAGGGGAAAATACTATAACCTCATCACCTGGTTCAGAATATGCCCTTAGAGAAATCCCAATGGCCGCTCCAAGACCGTGTGTTTCCGCTGACCAAGAATCTTCTATTTCCCAATTGTGGTTTTTTGACATCCAGGATCGAAGGGCAGTTTTATATCCACTGTCATCTCCAAAATAGCCGTGGATGCCATGTTCACTCATATTTTTTATGCATAAATTTACCGCTTCTGGTGCTTTAAAATCCATATCAGCAACCCACATTGCCAAACCATCTTTTGGGCTAACTCCATAAAGTTTTTCCATAGCATCCCATTTTATCGAGTTGGAGTTAATCCGATTTATTGGTTCGTCAAAATCGATAAGCATTAATCTTCCTTTAAATGAACTAGATTATATCATCTAATACTAAAGTTTTCTTGCAAGATAAAGTAGTTTGAAATAAATCAGGAAGAATGACATTAAAGACAATTTTGACAATTCCAGATCCGCGTCTCAAGAAAGTTTGTGCGCCCGTAATTGTTTTTGATGAAACTTTGAGAATACTGTCCGATGATTTGCTCGAAACAATGTATGCAGCACCAGGAATAGGTCTGGCTGCATGTCAAATAGGAGTATTACTACGTGTGCTTGTCATGGATTGTGACAAACAGAGTGAAAGTCCTAATCCGAAGGTTTTGGTTAATCCGGAAATAACTTGGTATTCGCCTGAAAAAAGAGTTTATGAAGAGGGATGTTTGTCGATCCCAGAAACTTTTGCAGAAGTTTCTAGGTCTGAAAAGGTAAAAGTTTCTTACAAGGGGTTGACTGGAGAAGATAAGGAAGAAATCTATACAGACCTATGGTCAACATGCGTACAACATGAAATTGACCATTTAGACGGTAAACTCTTTATAGACTATTTAGGAACAGTTAAGAGAGGTTTAATAGTAAATAAGATGAAGAAAATAAAGCGAGAAAAAATTAAAGACCAAAAGCAAAATAAAAAAACTAAAGGCTCCCCATAGTGAGATTAGTTTTTATGGGCAGTTCTTCCTTTTGTTTGCCAATATTAGAGGGATTATTTGAATCCAAAAACGACATCTTAGCTGTTTATACACAGCCACCAAAACCTGCTGGTAGGGGAAAAAAATTCTTGGAGGTGCCAGTTGCTTTGTTAGCAAAGAAGTTAGATCTAGAGTTGAGGCAACCAATTAATTTTAAAAAAAAATTTGAGATCGATGAGTTAAAAGCCTTAAATCCAGATATAATTGTAGTTGTGGCTTACGGTCTAATTCTTCCCAAAGAGGTTCTCAAAGTACCTCAAATAGCACCTATAAATATTCACGCTTCCATATTACCTAATTGGCGTGGGGCTGCCCCTATGCAAAGAGCAATAATTAATGGTGAAAGAAGTACTGGCNTATCAATAATGCAGATGGATCAAGGTTTAGATACAGGTCCGATTTATGATNTATTATTTGANCCAATTTTCGATACAGATACATATTCANTACTTTCAGATAGACTTAGCAAATTAGCATCAAATTTTCTATTAAATTTCCTTGATAGTAAAATAAACGGCACTATACCAATAGCTCAGAAGACAGAAGGTATTTCTTATGCTGAAAAAATATCAAAATCAGAAACACGAATAGACTGGTCCAGATCTGCAAAAGAAATTGACTATCACATTCGTGGCTTGGCCGATACTCCTGGTGCTTGGACTAGCATTAATCAAGAGAGAGTAAAAATTTTGTTGAGCAAAGTATCTGAATGTACAGAAAATGAAAAAAAATTTGTACCTGGGACTGTGTTGGAAATAATGGAAAGTGGAATAAGAATAATATGTGGTGACGGCCAACTATTTATAAAAAAACTGCAGCGGCCCGGGAAAACACCGTTGATGTTTAATGAGTTTGTTAGAGGGTATAAAGTTTACTCGGGTCAAACCTGGCTTTAGGTTTTCCTTTTATCCCTTTCACGAGTGGCCAACTTATCTGCCAATTCATTACCTTCGTTTCCGGAATGACCCTTCACCCATTGCCAATTTACTTTATGCTTTTTATTCTCACCATCTAAGATTTTCCAGAGATCATCATTTTTGATTGGCTTTTTATTAGAAGATTTCCATCCGTTGCTTTTCCATTTTGGCATCCACTTAGTTAAGCCATCCTTAACATAAACACTATCAATGTAGACAGTAATTATTGTGGACTTATTTAATGCTTTTAATGCTTCAATCGCTGCCGTTAGTTCCATTCTATTATTTGTAGTCTCATAAGAGCCTCCGCAAAGTAATCTTTCTTTGATAACCTCTTCATTGCTTTCTGCTCTAAGTACAACACCCCATCCACCCGGACCAGGGTTTCCAGAGCATGCACCATCCGTATATGCTATAATTTCATTCATTAAAACCGATGATAATTAAAAAAATTACTGCGAAACCAGTCAGTGGTGACCTTAATTTAAGCCACCATTTTGGTGATTTCTTTTCTTTTACCATTGTAAAGTCAAGCTGATAGATAGCTATAAAACCAAGAGCCAAAAGAAAGCACCTAATCGGCAGAAAATAGGCAAATGCTGCCCATAAAGCTGGTAGAAGGGTTAATATTATTATCTTTTTGGATATTGACTGCGAGTTAGATATTTCAAAGCCCCAAAGAGCCCCTCCCATAAAGCTGAGTATTATTGATGCATAGTGGATTGAGAATAGAACTGCAAAATTATTAATAATGTCTGGTATGAATTTTATATTTAGGGATGCAATGGCGCCACAGGCAAAAGGGATTAAGCCGAGATATCCAATAGTCTTCAAAAATTTATAATCTTCATCCAAATGTTTTTTCTCGTAGTATTCTGGGCATTTTAAATGACACATTTTCTTTTACTACTGGCAAGTAACCTAATGTGGTGGAAAATCTATTTTCAAATTCGCTTATCAATTCTTCAATAAGAATTTCTGGGGCCGAAGCGCCAGCACTAATTCCGACAGACTTTACTTTTTTGAAAGCTGACCAATCCACCATTGAAGAATTTTCGACTAGTTTCACATATTCACAACCTGCTCTCATTCCAACTTCTACGAGCCTATTTGAATTTGAAGAGTTGTTCGAACCTATTATAAGCATTGCATCCACTTTTAAGGCTAGTTCCTTTACAGCGGTTTGTCTATTTGTAGTGGCATAGCAAATATCTTCTTTATGTGGTTCTACTATTAAAGGAAATCTTCTTTTAAGGGCCTCACTAATTTCAAATGTGTCATCTATAGAAAGTGTTGTTTGGGTGACATATGCAAGTTTCTCAGGATTTGATGGCCTTAAATTTTCTACGTCCTCTACTGTTTCCACAAGCAAGATTTCTCCTGGAGGTAATTGACCCATTGTCCCAATTGTTTCAGGGTGGCCTTCATGTCCNATCATGATAATTTGGAGACCTCTANTTGAATATCGTTCTGTCTCNATNTGTACTTTTGAAACTAATGGGCAGGTAGCATCTACAAATAGAAAATTTCGTCGTTTGGCCTCTGCTGGNACGGATTTCGGTACACCATGGGCTGAAAAAATTACTGGTCTATCTGNGGGACATTCGTCCAATTCTTGGACAAATATAGCTCCTTTATTTTTTAAATCTTCCACTACATACTTATTATGAACTATCTCGTGCCTGACATATACTGGTGGACCCCATTTATCTAATGCGGNTTCAACAATATCAATCGCGCGTTCTACACCTGCGCAAAAACCTCTAGGCTGAGCCACCAAAACTGATATTTTCTTTTTCATTTTCTTCTGGTCTTTTTTTTATAATTTNACTTACTATCGGAAAAACTNAGGNTGTTGGATGAATATTATAATAGGCATGGGTTCAAATCAAGATTATAGAGGAAGAAATTCAATAGAGATACTGGATTATGCTAAGGAAAAGATGTGTAAGGTGAGGATAGACATTATAGCTGAAAGTGAATATTTTACCTCTCTCGCTTACCCTAANGGTAGTGACCCCATTTTTATAAATAGTGTATTGTTAGCAGAATACTNAGGGTCACCAGAAGAACTTTTGTTTGAACTGCAAGGTATTGAANACTATTTCGGAAGAGTTAGAGAAAAGAGGTGGGGGAAAAGAAGCTGTGATTTAGATATTTTGGCTATCAATGATTTAGTGCTNCCTTCTATCAGTGAATTTTATTACTGGGCAAACTTAAAAGTAAAAGAACAAGCTATGAAAACTCCAAAACAGTTANTAGTACCTCACCCCCGTATGCAAGATCGAGGTTTTGTTTTAAAGCCGCTTATGTCTATATTTAGCAACTGGCAGCATCCAGTATTTGAGAAAACGGTTGCTCAGATGNTGGATAGTTTGCCAGAAGAAGAAAAAGAATTTGTTTTACAGGTAAAATAAAATAGTGCTTCGAGTNTTTTATTAATGTTTTNCACTTNAAGTTTAGGNGCTTTAGGCTATTAGAAAATATAAGCTTGAATCTTTTTATAATGCGCCTTACAAGGGGTACAAAATCTGGTTCGTTAATTTAGGAGATGTGGTATGGCGCGTGTAACTGTGGAGGATTGTATTGATAAAGTACCTAANAGGTTCGAATTAGTTCTTATATCTTCACTAAGGGCCAGACAATTGTCTTCTGGAAACCCTGCAACANTTGAAAGAGACAATGACAAGAATCCTGTTGTGGCCCTCCGAGAGATCGCTGACGAGACTTTAACTTATACATANCTGAAAGAGGCCGTTATCGAAAGTTACCANAAGCATATAGAGGTTGATGAGCCTGAAGAGGANGAGATGNCTCGGCTGGTAGGCGGAGAAACATCTGATACTCCTGAAGATGATATGTCTGANGAAAACTTACTTAGGGCTCTAATGGAATCACANCAAAATAAATAATTTCTTTTTACCAATATAATTGATGCTTAATTCAAACGAATTAATCAACTTAATTAAAGAGTATAATCCGAAGTGTGATGAGGATTTAATAGCGCGTGCTTACGATTATGGGAAAAATTATCATGAAGGTCAGTTCAGAGCTTCTGGGGAAAAATACTTTAATCACCCCATAGAAGTGGCCAAAATATTGATTGGTCAAAGATTAGATGACGCGACTATTGCTACGGCAATTTTGCATGATACTATTGAAGATACGAAATTATCTATTAAAGAGGTTAAGAGCAATTTTGGAGATAGTATAGCTGTTTTAGTCGANGGGGTAACAAAACTCACAAATCTTCAAATTTCTTCCGGTGAAACAAAACAAGCAGAAAATTTCAGAAAATTCATTGTNTCAATGAGTAAAGATTTGCGAATCTTATTAGTTAAACTTGCTGACAGACTGCATAATATGAGGACAATAAAGGCGCTGCCAGTAAGCAAGCAATTAAGAAAAGCAAATGAGACTATGGAAATTTTTGCACCACTGGCNGGTAGGATGGGAATGCAATCTATAAGAGAGGAATTCGAAGATATTTGCTTTCGTGTTTTGAATCCAGAGGCAAGAAATTCAATAATGCGACGATTTTTGAAGTTAAAGAACGTAAATGTAGATTTGGTGCCTAAGATTATAAAAGACATTCAGAAAGAGCTTTCATTGGTTTCTGTAGATGCAATAGTTTCAGGTAGGGAGAAAAGACCCTATTCAATTTGGAGAAAGCTGGAAGAGAAAAAAGAGTCATTTACTCGTTTGTCAGATATATTTGCTTTTAGNATTATAACTAATTCTGAAGGTGATGCATATACCGCTTTAGGAGCAGTTCATCAAAGATGGCGGGCAGTTCCCGGGCGTTTCAAAGATTATATCAGTCAACCAAAATCTAATGGATACCGATCTCTTCACACTACTGTACTAGGTAGAGATGGNAAACGAGTTGAAGTTCAGATTAGAACTAAAGAAATGAACGAAGTAGCAGAGGGAGGGGTGGCAGCACATTGGTCTTTTAGGGACGGTGAGTTATTTGAAAATCCATTTGCTGTTGATCCATTGTCGTGGGCTAGATCTTTGACGGATGGTTTTGNAGCAGCAGAAAATCCTAATGATTTTTTAGAACATGTAAAATTGGAAATGTATAATGATAAAGTTTTTTGCTTTACTCCCACGGGAGAAGTGATCAAATTNCCAAGAGGAGCAACTCCACTCGATTTTGCTTACTCTATACACACTAGAATTGGAGACCATTGTGTTGGGACAGAGGTGGATGGTAAGCGGGTACCTCTTTACACTCGCNTGAGAAATGGGCAGTCAGTGAAAATCATTACTGCAAGAGGTCAGANACCTCAAATAAATTGGGAAAATATGGTTCTTACTGGACGAGCTAAGTCAGCTATTAGGAGAAGTTTGAAACATGAGCGTAGGGTGGAAAATATTCGCTTGGGAAATGCNATAGCTCGCAATGCATTTGAAAAAGTTAACAAAAAGCCAACTGAAAGGGCATTAGTTACCGCAGCAAAAAAAATTGGGTCGAAAACTGCAGACGATATTTTGGCAGCGCTAGGAGCAGCAGAGCTAACCGGTATAGAATTANTGAAACTTATTTACCCAGAAATGTTCAAAGGAGAGAATTTACCTGAATATAGTTCGNATGTGATATCATTTGTAGGATTGCCAGNTGGGGCAAAAGGCAAAACGGCTAAATGCTGCAAGCCTCTGCCGGGTGAGCGAATAGTTGGGATTTCTCGTAAAGGNAAGGGAGTTCTGATTCACGCTATTGATTGCCAGCAATTGATTGATTTTGAAGAAAAAAATGAAAATTGGCTTGATTTAAGGTGGCCAGAAAAATTTGGAACAGAAGGTTATTCATCTAGTGTTATCGTGACCTTGTTAAATAAAGCCGGGGTATTAGGAAAAATTTGCTCACTTATAGGAGAGCAGAAAGCGAATATCACTGATATCAAATTTTTTGAAGAGCGAGCAGACTATTATATTATCTATATTGAGTTAGATGTCAGAAATATTGAACATTTGATGAATATCTTATCTGCAATAACTGCGGATGAGGATGTTGCTGAAGCTTCTAGGCATAGGGGCAGTAAACAAGTTTTTAGTTCTGTAACTCCAACCAATTCTGAAAGCTAATATCTATATGGTCTTTAAGAGAAGAAAGAGACTTCCTATAGCTAGGAAAATAAGAGAGGGGCTTTTCCCTGAAAAAGGCTGGAGTAGAGCGGCTGAATACATGATGGCAAGAATAAAACGATTGCCAGATAGTCCAAAGAATATTTCTTTTGGAGTAGCAATTGGAGTGTTTGTTTCATTTTCTCCATTTTTTGGCGTTCATGTTTTATTGGCTTTTTTAATTGCAAGATCCCTTCGGGTAAATATTTTGGCGGCAGTTTTGGGTACTTTCATGGGAAATCCTATTACTTTTCCTATAATTGCGGCGTTAAATTTTGGTATTGGGGACTTGTTCATTAATGTTAGCACTGAAGAAGTTTCTTCAAAGTCCTTTCTGCAGCAGTTAGTAGATGTGTCATATGCATTCTCTGGGAATGTCGGCATGATGATGAGAGGTAAAAGTACAGACTTTTCAACTGTTTTAGAATTTTTTTATGGTATTTTTTTACCGTATTTGGTAGGAGGATTAATACTTGGAGTGGCTGTAGGAGTTATGTCCTATTTTATTATGTTGCCAATGATTGTGACATACAAAGCTAGAAAAGCGCGTAAAAAACTTAAAAGAAATAAATAAAATTTTTTGGAGCTATCGTGATCGAAAGTGGGGGAAAAAAAATAAGGTTGGGGGTAAACATTGATCATGTTGCAACTATAAGGAATGCTAGAGGTACAGAATACCCATCTCCAATTATTGCCGCAAAAATGGCTGTAGACGCAGGAGCAGATGGGATAACGGCACATCTGAGAGAGGACCGTCGTCACATTAGAGATTCTGACATAAGGATCTTAAAAGATTCACTCTCAGTACCACTCAATTTAGAGATTGCTGCTACGGAAGAAATGGCTGCTATGGTAATAAAAACTAAGCCAAATTCGGTTTGTCTTGTTCCCGAACGACGTCAGGAACTGACTACTGAGGGAGGCTTAGATGTGTTGAAAGGGTTTAATTATCTAAAAAATTTCATAAGGCCCATAAAAAAATGTGGAGCCAAGGTTTCTTTGTTTGTTGAAGCTGATGAACTTCAAATAAGAGCTGCTAGTGATTTAGGTGCAGACATTGTTGAGTTTCATGTAGGTAAATATTGTGAACTTTTAGAGTCTGAGAAAATTGATTTGGCTCAAATAGAATTCGAGCGCTATGTTAATATGGCTAAATTCGCTGGAGATCTTGGGCTTGAGGTTCACTTGGGACATGGGTTGACTTATCGATCGGCAAAAAATTTATCTAAAATTAAAGAAGTCAGGGAGATGAACATAGGTCATTTCCTAATTGGTGAGGCAATATATTACGGAATGAATAAAGTGATAAAGAAAATGAAAACGGCCATCAATAATTGATTTTGGCGGAGTGAGTATGATATTGGGTCATGGGATCGATTTAATTAATGAGAACCGGATTGAAGACATTCTGAACCGGCATGGAAGACGTTTTGAGGAAAAATATTTCAGTGAAAGTGAGATAGCTAGGGCTNAAGAAAAATATAAAAGAAGCTCAGTTTATGCTAAATGTTGGGCTTGTAAGGAAGCTTTTTCCAAAGCACTCGGCACTGGAATTAGAGATGGTTTATATATGAANGATATATCTTTGCAGAGGGANGAATTAGGAAANCCTCAAATTCAANTGAATGAAAGGTCCATNACCAGATTATATGAAATATTTAAAATCGGATCAAAAATTGATATTCATGTAAGTATTGCGGATGATTTTCCTTGGATCCAGGCATCAGTTATAATTTGTGAAGGAAATAAAAAATAAATCAATAATACCGNTATTAAGGTATTGAAAATTNNAACATTATTTGAGGGTAAGATANAACTATGGCATCATTAAANAACGAAAAAGGTAGCAATTTTATAGAGCTGATTAAGACTATTGCTTATGCTATAGTGATAGCGGGGATCATTAGAACCTTTCTTTTTCAACCTTTTTGGATTCCTTCAGGTTCAATGAAGCCCAACCTTCTTATAGGTGATTTTCTTTTTGTAAATAAGTTTGCATATGGCTATTCCCGTTATAGTTGTCCCTACGCTCTCTGCCCCATTTACGGGCGGATATTTTATGATGAGCCAAATAGAGGCGATATTGTTGTCTTTAGGAATCCAAGAGATGGAAGAGATTTTATAAAAAGGTTAATTGGAATACCGGGTGACAAGATTGAAATAAAATCTGGAAAACTAATCGTAAATGGTAAAAATATTATACAAGATCCTGTTCAACCTTTTATTGAAAAGAAAAAGATGCAGGGCCCGCTTGGCTCTATNCCCCGTTGTACAAACAGCCCCGTTGCTTTGGGTGCTGACTGTATCAAAGAACAATTTGTAGAAAAATTAGATTTAGGTAAAAGTTATTCTATACTTAATATAGGNTATGGTTCAGGTGACGAATTAGCGGAATTTTTGGTTCCAGAAGGTCATTTCTTTTTCATGGGAGATAATAGGGATAACAGTCAAGATAGCAGATTCAGCCCTAACCGAGGGGGAATTGGCTTGGTCCATCAGGATTTTTTAATTGGTAGAGCTGACCGGGTATTATTCTCATCAAGTGGGTCTTCAATGCTTGCATTTTGGACCTGGAGANCTGATAGGTTCTTAAAGGGATTAAATTGAAGCTAACTAGTCATCAAAAGAACCTATTAGATAACTTAGGCTATATATTTAGAAATGAGGATTTTTTTANGGTTTCACTAACGCATTCATCGATGGGAAAAACCAAAGATATAAATAACCAAAGGCTTGAATTCTTAGGAGATAGGGTTTTAGGGTTGGTCATAGCAGAGAAGTTNTTGAATGATAATAAAGANGCCAAAGAAGGTTACTTAGCNCCTCAATTGAACTCACTGGTCAAGAAAGAGACTTGTGCAGAAGTAGCTTCAAAAGTAAACCTCGGTCCTGCATTAATAATGAGTCGGTCTGAAAGTTCTTCTGGGGGCAGAAAAAAAGTAGCTATCTTGGGNGATGCAATGGAAGCAATTTTAGGTGCTATATACTTAGACGGTGGCTTAGAGACAGTAAGAAAAATTATTTATGTATTATGGCAGGACGCATTTAGTAGTGTTATTGAAAAATCATTTGATCCTAAATCTGCTCTACAAGAATGGGCTCAGGCCAATGAAATGTGTCTTCCAAAGTATACTGAAAAAAATAGATCTGGCCCTGCTCATGCGCCTACATTTTGTATTGAAGTCTCCTTAAAAAATGGGATGTCTACAGTTGGTGCATCATCTTCCAAGAGAAATGCGGAACAGTTGGCTGCTGCCGCACTTCTCAAGCTTTTGGAGGAGAANCCAGTTGGAAGAAAGTAAGAGGTTTGGATTTACCGCATTGGTAGGTGAGCCGAATGTAGGAAAATCAAGCATTCTAAATGCTATGNTAAATAAAAAGCTTTCTATAGTTTCTCATAAAGTTCAAACAACTCGTTTTAGGTTAAATGGTATTATGCAGGTCGAGAAATCTCAATTGGTATTTATTGATACTCCTGGGATATGTGAAACACGAANTTTAAGGGATAGAAAGTATAATAANGTTGCTTGGAGATCAATACATGAAGCAAATATCGTNGCATTAGTTTTNGACGCTAAAAATGGCATAACNGAAGGTGCNAACACAATAATAAAACGTCTAAGGTCCAATTTTCCCAGAGCCGTAAATACGATAGCTATAGTGAACAAAATTGATTTAGTAGACAAGTTAAATATTCTTTTNCTGAGTGAGAAAATAAGTAAAGATTTTGGCATTGAAGATATATTTTATGTGTCTGCAAAAAAGAGATTAGGTTTTGATGCCTTAAAGGGTTGGCTAGCGTCAAATGTTCCCCACGGAGATTGGCTTTTTGAGAAAGATCAGTTGTCAGATGCTCCCTTAAATTTTATCGTTTCAGAAATTACACGGGAGAAAATTTTTCTCAGATTACATGATGAATTACCATATGATATAGAAGTGAAAACAAGAGAATGGAAAAATCAAAAAGATGACTCCTGTATGATTTTTCAGGATATTTTTGTCGAAAGAGCCAGCCAAAAGGGTATTGTTTTGGGGAAAAATGGCGAAGCAATTAAAAGTATTTCTATTAATGCAAGGGAAGATATGAGTAAATTTTTATCAAAAAAAGTGCATCTCTTTTTAAGAGTTAAGCTTAAGAAAGCAATGTCTAGGGAACAATAAAATATTTTGAGTGAGATTGGTATGACTTTGAGTCGACTTTCATCAGATTCTTGGATTTCATCTTATCGGCAGCATTTGCAATTGGAGGGAATACCTTTTTATATTTTGAAGAAGGGTAACAGTGTTGCAGGATCAATTTTGATCAAGGTTTCTATGTCAGGAGATTTAGCTAAAGTATATCATAATGTACTGGACGCTAAGGGAGATTCGAATTGGGATGTGCTTATCGAGGGTAATCATGAAGAGATAGATAAAAGCTTAGAACGCCAGATATCTTTTGATAGTGACTTGTGGTTATTAGAAGTGGAAGAAAAGGAAGGAAAATGTTTGCTTGATAAACCTTTCTTAAAAAGAGGTTAAGTTATGGGAGTTCAGGGGATCGATGTATTGGGAAGATGAAGGGATTCTAATTGAACTTAGAAATCATGGAGAAAAGAATTCTATTATTAAGGTTTTGACTGAAAAGCATGGCTTCTGTGCTGGATTAGTCAAAGGAGGTCAAACAAAAAAATTTAGGAGTATATTAAATCCGGGAGCCCAACTAGATTTGAGATGGTCAGCAAGGCTACCTGAACATCTTGGAGTGTTTAATGTAGATGTNATAAAGGGGCGCTCTACATTATTTATGGGTGGGAAGTTGCAGCTTTTTGGCTTTAACTCTTTATGCTCCATGATCCTAATGTTTTTGGCAGAGAGGGAGCCAGTCAAGAGATTATATCTAGATACAAAGGATCTTATAGAAGCAATTGAAACTGGATCCAATTGGTTAAAAAGTTATGTTATTTGGGAAAAAAATTTACTTACAGAAATAGGGTTTGGACTTGAATTGTCAATTTGCGCAGTAACTGGTTCAAGGCAAAATTTAAGTCATGTTTCTCCGAAGAGTGGTAAGGCAGTATGTAGAAAAATTGCGGAGCCATGGAAAGAAAAACTCCTAAAACTGCCAAATTTTTTAATTTCAGCAGAAAACGTGACTGATGCAAAAGTTATAGAATTAGTTGAGGGATTGGCGCTTACCGGTCATTTTTTTACAGATTGGGCCTTGCCTGAATTTAATAAAGCTAGGTTGCCTGACGCTAGGATGAAACTTATCGGTGAGCTAAATAGCTTTTAAATTAAGAAAGCATTCGCCGGGCGATTACTTGGGCCTGGATTTCTGCGGCCCCTTCAAAAATATTTAAAATTCTAGAGTCGCATAATAGTCGACTTATGGGGTATTCAAGAGCAAACCCATTTCCTCCGTGTATTTGAACTCCATTATCTGCAGCAGACCAAGCTACCCGGGCTGCCAGTAGTTTGGCCATACCCGCTTCAAGGTCACACCGTCTTCCTTCATCCTTTCTCCGAGCTGCAAAGTATGTTAGTTGCCTGCAAAGGGCTATCTCACAGATAACTAAGCAAATTTTGTTAAAAACCCTAGGAAACTCAATTAGTTTTTTTCCAAATTGTTGCCTTTCGGATGCGTAAGAAATAGAAAGGTCTAACGCGTTTTGGGCTACTCCAATTGCCCTTGCTGCGGTTTGAATTCTGGCACTTTCAAATGTCTGCATTAACTGCTTAAAACCAAGGTTTTCTCTTCCCCCAAGAAGGCCCTCTTTGTCAATCGAAAATTTATCAAACGCTATTTCATATTCTTTCATTCCTCGATATCCTAAGACTTCAATTTCACTTCCTTTCATTCCCTGGGTAGGAAATGGGTTATTATCATCCCCTCGTTTTTTTTCGGCCAAAAACATAGACAAACCAGAATAATCATTTTTCTCAGGGTCGGTGCGAGCCAATAGTGTCATGAGATCTGATCTTGCTCCATGTGTAATCCATGTTTTATTGCCAGTTATTTGGTATGTATTTCCATTTAATTCGGCGCGTGTTTGTAAGGCACCCAAATCTGAACCAGTATTTGGTTCAGTAAATACTGCAGTTGGCAATATTTCACCTGATGCAAGCTTTGGTAGCCATTTTAACTTTTGTTCTTCTGTTCCTGACCCCAATATTAATTCCGCTGCTATTTCAGTTCTTGTAGCAAGGCTTCCAACACCGATGTAGCCTCTTGATAGCTCTTCGGAAACTACGCACATGGAGGTTTTATCCATTTCTAGGCCTCCATANTTTTCNGGTATTGTTAATCCAAAAACNCCAAGATCAGCTATNGATTTAATAACNGTTTCAGGGATTAGCTGATCATTTAAATGCCAATCATGTGCAATTNTTTTTATACTGTTGTCACTAAATTTTTTAAATTGCTCCCTAATTAACTCNTATTCTTCACTNAGACCTGAATGGCCNTAAGTGGTTGACCCTNAATTCTGTAAANTAAGTTCAANTAGCCTATTTTTNCTATANTTAGAAGTNCCTAGNGCGATTAATTNTTCGTCTTCTTCATTAAAAATTNTTGTTGGGTCAATTCCNAAATCGGATGGTCTAATGATCTCNTTTTGGGACATCATTATCCCCCCTTTTATCTGAGACATATATTCCGCATATGAAATTATAAGAATTAAATTTTCCAACTCATGCAAGCTAGAATTTTCTCTTAAATTTTTTGCCCACCCTAGCAGTTGACGCAATGCCTCTACATAGGTTCCGATCCAAGCAACACCATGCGCGCGAATTTGCTCTTCATCAAGAAGTCTTGATAATGATCGACCATCTCTTTCTAGTTCCGCTTTAAAAACCATTATTAATTTCGATAGATATATTTCTGCGTTCTTTAAAGAATTTTCACACAAAAAAATGTTATTTTCATGGTTCATTATATTTCTTTGATCAATATTC
>PBQX02000050.1:0-10585 GCA_002725175.2 Paracoccaceae bacterium | reverse complement strand
TTAATATAAAATAATATTTATAAATATATTAGAGGTTAGAGTAGTAATGGCAATAACGGTATTAAAAAAGAAACAACAAAAATATTCACAGGTAAAAAAATTACGTGGCCTCTACACCTCAAAAAACAAAGTATAGAAAAAATTTATACACATTATTAACACCCTATGGAAAAATAAAAAAAATTTATAAAGATGGTGAAGGTTTGGTGATAAAAAACAAAAAAATACAAAAAAACCCAAACATTACGTTTTTCCACAAACAATTATAATGTAAGTTTAAATAATGTTAATTAATAAAAGATTAAGTTTATGGGTATAGAGCACCAAAAAGAAGTGCCACTAGCTGCTGTTATAGGTAGTCCAATAGGACAATCTCTTTCACCAGACCTACACAATTACTGGTTGGTTAAAAACAACCTAAAGGGTTATTATATTCCACTAAATGTAAACCTACAGATGCTTAAAAAAACTATAAATCTTTTACCAAAACTAGGCTTTAAAGGAGCAAACGTCACAATTCCCCATAAAACCAATGTTCTCTCGATGGTAGATAAACTAACTGATAGGGCTACTATGATAGGGGCAGTAAACACACTTCACTTTAATTCCTCAGGGCAAATCACTGGTGACAACACAGATGCATACGGCTTTATTGAAAATATAAAACAAAAGCAACCTCACTGGGACCCTAAAAAAGGACCAGCTTTAGTTTATGGAGCTGGAGGAGCTGCTAGAGCAATTGTATGGGCACTGTTACACGAAGGGGTTCCTGAAGTTCGAATATCAAATAGAACTAAAACCAAAGCCATCTCTCTAAGTGATATATTAGGAGCAAAGGTTAAAGTTATAGATTGGACGAATGTTGATAGTCAGCTGGAAGAGGTGTTAACACTGGTTAACACAACTTCACTTGGTATGGTTGGAAACGCACGATTTTCACCAAATATTTCTAAGCTAAACTCACAAGCGCTGGTNGTCGATTTAGTTTATAATCCTTTAAAAACAGACCTTTTAAAAACAGCAAAAAGTATGGGATTAAAAACAGTTGATGGTCTTGGAATGTTATTACACCAAGGAGTCCCAGGGTTTGAAAAATGGTTTGGAGTTCAGCCCAAAGTTACAGAAGANTTAGAAATGTTTTTACAAGAAAAATGTAATGTTACCATTTAAACTTGGGATTACAGGTTCAATTGGAATGGGGAAAACTCAAACCGCCAAATTTTTCTTCCAAGAAGGTATACCTGTCTGGGACGCTGATAAAACTGTACACAAACTATACAAAAAGGGTGAAGACGGTTATAATGCAATAAAGAGTTTTTCTAATCTATATGTTAACACCTATGAAGTAGATAGGAAAAAAATACTTGAAGAAAGTTTAAAACAAAAGGACTTGCTCTCAAAAATAGAATCTAAAATTCACCCTTTACTAAAAAAAAANCGAAATGAATTTATAGATAAAAACAANCATCACCCAATTATAACTTTTGATATTCCCCTGCTCTTTGAAACTAGTGAACGCGGATGGCTTGATGGAGTTTTGGTAGTGAAGACAAACCCTATAGAACAAGAAAGACGAGTACTAAAAAGAGGAACTATGACAAAGGAACAGTTTCAGAAAATTAATTCTAANCAAATAAATATAGAGGAAAAATGTCAGTTAGCCGATTTTATTATAGAAACGGATTTAGGCTTGAGACATGTAAAAACAGAAGTAAANAAAATTATCCAAACCATACTGAAAAAAAATGTCAAAAATTAAGGAAATAGTTTTAGATACTGAAACNACAGGTTTAGANCCTTATCCAACAGACANNAACCCTANCGGTCATAGGGTAATTGAAATTGGAGCNGTAGAGCTTTTAGGACATGTGCCTACCGGAAAAACATTCCATCAATATGTGAATCCAGAAAGAAGTGTTCCANAAGAATCTACAANGATACANGGGCTAACAAACGAAGATTTATCAGACAAGCCCACGTTTCAAATGATAGCCGATGACTTTCTAACTTTTATAANTGGAGGCGTCCTTATTATCCACAATGCAGAATTTGATCTAAAGTTTCTAAATTGTGAATTAAAAAAGGCNAATAAAGATGACCTTTCTAATTTCGATTTTATTGATACGTTAAAATTAGCAAGAAAAAAATTTCCATCGAGACAAAATTCTTTGGACGCGTTAGCATCTCGCTTCGGAATTGATCGATCAGCTCGTAAAGATTTCCATGGCGCATTAGTGGACACCAACATATTGTCAAAAGTATATTTAGAACTCATTGGCGGTTCTCAACCAGATTTTACACTTGATAATATTCAACAAAAAAAGACATCAATAAATCCTGAAAACAATTATACAAGTCCGAGGTCAAAAAAACTAACAAAACGGTTAAAAGAAGATGAAATCANGGCTCATAGCGATTTTATAAAATCCATTGGTGGTGAAAAAAANTGGAACTATTGATCAATATCTATATCTTCTGATTTAATTTCTTCNAAATATATTGGACCGATGTTTATCGTAGGAAAGTTNCTGTCCATAGTTAGACTAGAAATTATTCGCCTAGCATAAGGGTAAATAAAAGCTGGCACTTTAGAGTAAAGANAGTTTTTCAATTCTATTTCAGAATCGCTATAAACAGAACATATACCACAATAGATAAGCTCAATTATATAAACAGTTTCATTTTCTATTTTTGCATCGACATTACAAACAAGAGATACTTCATATATAGAGTTTCCAAGAGAAGCNGTTTTGATATCAAGCTTAAAATTAGGTTCAGGTTTGACCTTGGAAGCTTTATGATCGATCGCTAATTTATTTTCAAAAGATAAATCCTTTATATACTGCGTAATAATTCTAAATTTCTTCGTCTCTTTTTCCATCTTTTTCTCCTAAAGGAAATGNCATCTAGTCTTTTACCTCTTCATAATCAGTTTCGACATATTCATNAGGAGGTTTTTTACNACCTCTTTTTATTTCAACAGAATNTATAAAATGCGAAATTAACCGGTTTCTAATAAAACTTCTTATACTGGGATGAATTAGAATAATAGCAAATAAATCAGTTAGAAAACCTGGGGTAATAAAGAATATTCCCGAAACTAAAATGAAGAGACTGTCTGATAAATTTTCAAAATTTAATTGNAACGAGCTAAGAGAATTTACACTATATTTTTGTAAGTTTTTCTTCCAATGTGCTTTGACTAAGGAAAGCCCAAGGAAGGCAGTTAAAACCGTTAAAAACAAAACATAAAATAAGCCNATATAATTNCCAATCGTTATAAATAGGAAGATTTCGCATACTGGTATGATAATTAATAATGGTATAAGTTTCATTTTGATATATTGAAAAATTAAAATAGTTTTATAGATATCATTGTTTTAAAGAAAAAAAATGTTAAATAAATAAAAAAATCCAAAAGGAACAAAAAATGACAAACATAATTATTCTGGCATCTGTAGCTTTGTTTCTATTTTGGAGGCTTTTTTCTGTTTTAGGGAATAGGCAAGGGCACGAAGAAAATATCAATAAGAAGCCGAGTAATTTGAAATCAGTTGATTTGAATGTTGATATGAACTCTAACGTTGACAATGCGGATGAAGACATAGCAGATTACGTAGATATAGACAGTTCGTCAGGAAACTCTCTAAAAGAAATGAAAAAGAGTGACAAAAGCTTCACTGTAAAAGATTTCATTTCGGGAGCAAAAAAGGCATATGAGTTGATCATTGTTTCCTTTGAAAGAGGAGACGTAGAAAAATTAAGACCACTACTTTTAGATGANGTTTTTGAAGCTTTTTCTAAAGTCATAGACGAAAGAGCTAACAATGGTTACACNGTAGAAATCGAGTTTGGTGGGGTNCGGGAAATAAGATTGAAGGATGCNTCATACGACAAAGAAAATAGAATAGCAGAAATCACTTTGTCTTTTGTGTCTGATATTAGTTCTGTTGTTAAGGATGTGGGTGGAAAAGTAGTTGAAGGTGATCCAAAAAANATAAAAAAACAGAAGGATACNTGGACATTTTTTAAGAACTTTTCGAAAAAGGAACCTAATTGGTTTTTGATCAGCACCAACGGTTAAAAAAGGGTTAAATTAAGTTNTGAAAAGTAAAGATCTTTCGGAGGATGACCTAAAAGCATGGGAGGAGTTTTCAAATAAAATAAAAAAAATTCCTAAAATGGATCATAAAAACCCTATTCCNAAAAANAATTTNANCAAANCATTCATATATAATCCCAAGGTTGAAAAAAAAGAAATCCCAATAAAAGCGAAAAAAGAACAAACTGGGTTTCACAATATAAATGAACAAGCAATTGATAAGAAAAAACTTAGAGATCTTAAAAGAGGAAAAATTAGACCCGAAGCGACTTTAGATTTGCATGGGTTAAGGAGGAAAGAGGCACACATAAGGGTCTTAAACTTTNTAGAGACTTCTATAAAGGCTAAACTAAGATTTGTTTTAATAATTACAGGAAAGGGTAATAAGTTTTCCAATCTAGGGGAAGTTGGGGTTTTAAAAAAGGAACTACCTCAATGGATTTCCCAGTCAGCACAATCCAATAATATTTTAGCTGTTTTTCCTGCTGCACTTAACCATGGAGGCTCGGGCGCCTACTATATATATATAAGAAAAAAAAGTTTATAAAATTAAATTCTCTTCATCGGNACTTTCTCCCATATTTTTCAAGTTCTTTTTAACAAAACCTTCATTTATAGTTATTTTTTCNCCTTTCAAATCTGGGGCATTATAGCTAATTTCATCAAAAACTTTTTCAAGAACGGTATAAAGTCGTCGCGCTCCTATGCTTTCAACTTTGTTATTAATATTTTCTGCCACACGAGCTATTTCTTCAATACCTTTAGAGTTAAAATTAACCTCTAAACCTTCGGTTTTCATTAGTTCTTTATACTGAATAGTGAGAGCATTGTCCGTGTCTGTCAGAATTTTTATAAAGTCATTTTTAGAAAGGTTTTTTAATTCCACTCTTATAGGTAACCTTCCCTGAAGTTCTGGAAGAAGGTCTGATGGTCTAGATAAATGGAAAGCCCCACTTGCTATAAAAAGTATGTGGTCTGTCTTTATGGGACCATACTTTGTGCTGACCGTTGTTCCTTCTATCAATGGAAGAAGATCTCTTTGAACACCTTCTCTGCTAACGTTAGCACCGGTATTTTGAGAATTATCACAAACCTTGTCTATTTCATCAAGAAAAACAATTCCTGTTTGCTCAGTTCTTTTAAGGGATTCTTTAACAACTACCTCTTCATCCAAAAGTTTGTCCGCTTCTTCTTCTACTAACAAATCATAGCTGTCTTTTACCTTTACTCTTTTTTTCTTTTTTGAGTCCTTGTTACTAAAGTTGAATAGATCAACTAAATTTAAAGATCCTAAGCTATTATTGTTAAAGGAACCCATATTATTAGTTAGATCTGAAAGATTTAAGTTCATATTTCTATCTCTTATATCTATATCAATTTCTTTGTCGTCTAAAAGTCCGTCCCTTAGTTTTTTGCGAAACATCTCTATAGTTTGCTCTCTAGATTCTGAGCCGGCCAGCGCTTTAACCACTCTTTTTTCTGCCTCAGCATGTGCTTCAGCTTTTACTTTTGAACGCATTTCCTCTCTAACCAAAAAAATAGAATTTTCTACTAAATCTCTAATTATTTGCTCCACATCTCTACCAACGTACCCAACTTCAGTAAATTTTGTTGCTTCAATCTTTAAAAATGGTGCGCCCGTAATCTTTGCCAACCTTCTAGAAACCTCCGTCTTTCCTACTCCCGTTGGCCCTATCATTAAAATATTCTTTGGATAAATTTCTTCTTGAAGTTCTATAGGTAATTGTAATCGCCTCCACCGGTTTCTGATTGCAACGGCAACAGCTTTTTTAGCGTCATGTTGACCTATAATGAACCGATTAAGCTCAGCTACAATTTTTTTGGGAGTTAAATTTATCATAATAAAAACCTAATAAATTATAAAAATAACGATTATTTTGATTTTAACGTTTCAGAAATCAAGTTTCCATTTGTATACACGCATATTTCTGATGCTATTTTCAGTGCCTTAGATGCTATTACTTCTGTATCTTCAGCAGTATCGTAAAGGCCTCTAGCAGCAGCTAATGCGTAGTTGCCTCCTGAACCAACAGCTGCAATATTGTTCTCAGGTTCTAAAACATCACCGGATCCAGTTAAAATTAGTAAAGTACTTCCGTCTGAAACTATTAACATCGCTTCCAGATTTCTAAGGTATTTATCTGTTCTCCAGTCTTTAGCTAACTCTATTGAAGCTTTAGTAAGATGACCTGGACTTCTCTCAAGTTTTTTCTCTAGCCGTTCAATTAAGGTAAAAGCATCTGCTGTGGATCCTGCAAAACCCGCAATAACTTCATTTTTCTCTATTATAATTCGCCTGATTTTTTTCGCTGAGCTTTTTATAATTGATTGCCCGAGAGACACCTGTCCGTCACCAGCAATCGTCACCTGTCCGTTCTTCCTTACCCCAACTATTGTCGTTCCATGCCAATTTTGGTTAGCAGAGTGGATATCATAACTTAAAGTCATTATTTATGTCCAAACAAAGATATCAAAGAGATCTTTTAATTTCCTTGGTTGTAAATATTTCGATCATATCACTTTCTCTTATGTCTTCATAACTTTCAAATGCCATACCACACTCTTGGCCGGATTGAACTTCTTTAACATCATCTTTAAACCTCTTTAGAGTCTTGAGCTTTCCCTGATGTATAACCACATTATCCCTAAGAAGTCTTACTCCCGCATCTTTTTTAGCTATGCCTTCATTAACTAAGCAACCAGCAATTTTCCCAGAGTCACTCACTTTAAAAACTTGCTTAATTTCAGCATAGCCAATAAAAGTTTCTTCTATTTTTGGGGTTAATAAACCTGAAGCAAGTCCCTTAATGTTATCTACCAGGTCATAAATTATAGAAAAATACTTTATTTCCACATTTTTTTGATTTGCAGATTCTCTTGCTGGTGCATTAGCTCTAACATTGAAACCTATTATTGGTGCACTGGACGCTTCGGCAAGTAAAACATCACTTTCGGTAATGGCGCCTACCCCCGAGTATAAAACTTTAACTACCACTTCCTCATTTCCAACTTTATTTAAAGCCTGAACTATTGCTTCAGCAGAACCCTGAACATCTGACTTAACTAAGACAGGTAGTTCAGAAATATTTTCCTTTATTTTTGCATTTGCCAAAAGTTGTTCGAATGAAGCCCCAGATCCAAGTGCAGCTTTTTTATCTTTAAGAATTTGTGCTCTATAATTCGCAAGTTCTCTAGCCTTAGATTCATCTGTTACAACATTTAATAAATCACCTGCTTCAGGTGTTCCATTAAGTCCTAGTACCTCGACGGGTACTGAAGGTGTAGCAGTTTTTGTTACCGAACCAGTGTCGTCTAAAAGAGCTCTGACTTTACCCCATTGGCAACCAACAACAAAAATATCCCCAGTTTTCAAAGTACCNTTTAACACTAACACAGTAGCTATGGGTCCNTTTCCNACATCTAGTTTTGCTTCAATTACAGCCCCTTCAGCCGGTCTGGTNTTATTNGCGCTTAATTCCATAAGTTCCGACTGTAGAGCTATTGCATCTAAAAGTTTATCAAGGCCTGTAGAGTTTAAGGCAGATACTTCGACCTCCAATACTTCTCCAGACATAGATTCTACAATTATTTCGTGTTGAAGGAGTTCAGTTCTTACTCTATTTGGATCAGCATCAGGTTTATCTGATTTATTTATGGCGACAATGATAGGCACATTTGCTGCCTTAGCATGATTTATTGCTTCAATTGTTTGAGGCATCACTCCATCATCAGCGGCAACCACTAATACAACAATATCAGTAACTTGAGCNCCCCGTGCTCTCATAGATGTAAAAGCAGAGTGTCCAGGTGTATCAATAAAGGTTAATAATTCCCCATTTTTTGTCTTTACTTGGTACGCGCCAATGTGTTGAGTTATNCCNCCAGCCTCTGAAGAGACAACATTTGTACTTTTTATAGCATCGAGTAGAGTGGTTTTTCCATGATCCACGTGTCCCATAATAGTAATTATAGGTGGTCTCGGTGACTTCTCTCCATCGTCAGCTTCATCAAAATTAACAATAGAATCTTCTATATCAGATTCAGAAACCCTAATTGTTTTGTGTCCAAACTCTTCGACAATAAGCATTGCAGTGTCTGAATCAATTATTTGGTTTTGAGTGGCCATTATTCCATTTGTCATAAGGGTTTTTACGACAGCAGCAGATCTTTCTGCCATTCGATTTGCAAGNTCTTGCACCGTTATAGAATCAGGAATCTGCACATCTCTTATAACCTTTTCTCTTTCCTGTGGTTCTTGTGTTAGTCTTCTCTTTTCTTTTTCTTGCCGCCTTTTCATGGAGGCAATAGATCTATGTCGNCCACCTTCCTCTCCAAGTGCCTGTACAATGGTAAGTTTACCTGACCGTCTCCTGTCTTCAGTGTTTCTGGAAGTCTTTTTATTTTCCTCGTCTTCACTTCTAGATTTCTTTAGTGAAACATTTTTAGAAAAACTTTTTTCGGGCTTTGCTCTNGGTTTTTCAACTATTGGTTCAGAAGGTAAGTTGTTTTTTAGAGAAGACACATCCACCTTTTTATCTTNTTTAAATGTCTCTTGAGCTTTCCTATTTGATCTGAGCTCCTCCAGCTCTAAATCCCTCTTTTTTCTNTCAGCAACTTCTTTCTCTTTTCTAACTGCTTCCACACCTTTTGCAGCCTCNAAAGCTTTTCGTTTCCTTTCCAATTCACCCNAAAACTTTATATCCTGTTTTGATTGTATNACTTCACCCGTTTTCGGTGATGGATTAAGAGAGTTTGGTTTAGANAGTATTAATTTTTTCCTTTTGGTTTCAACTACAACAGATTTTACCCTTCCATGGGAAAAGTTTTGTCTAACAACACCTTGTCCTCCCCTTAAATTTAAGGNNTTATTTTTCTTTTCTGGGTATCCGTCTTCACTCATTTAAAAACTTTCCAATAAATTCTAAAAAAGGTATATAACTAATTTTGGATNCCTTCTAGTTTTTTTACGTCTAAAATTAAAGATTTAGCTAAACCACCCTTTAGTACGCATGAATGAGCAACATTGTCTCTATTAAAAACTTTNCCCAATTCACTGGAGTTAAACAAACTTACCAAGNTTAATTTTACAGATCTAGGTTTTATACGTTTTAATTCTTTAGGAGAGCCGTTATTTGCATGGAATAAAATATCAGAATCTCCAGATTTTAAGGCCATTTTTACTCTTTCAAATCCAAAGATCAAATTACCGGATTTTCTAGCAAGAGATAGTTTAAGAAAAATATTTTTCTTAAACTGTTTTTCTATNTTTAANAATAGGGTTTGGAACATAGTTGNTTTCGAGTGAGNTGGTGANACAGAAGCTTTTTTTTCTATGATGTNTTCTATATCTTCNTTCTGAAACCGTACCCAATAACATTTTCCAGGTAGCTTGTTGTATATGTCAGGTATTAATTCTCCGTTTTCAGTTAATATTAGTTTTAACCGATCCTCAGTTTCACAAGTCTCTTTATGCAATACCACTTCCCTTTTCAGTTCCAAAAAATATGAATATTATTAAGATTCCTCGGTCATCTCTTCAGGCGGTTCTTGTGAACCCATTTGTTCGTCATAATCTTCTTGTGAAATTAAACCTAACTTTAGTCTGGAATCCATGATTAAGGTTCTGGCTTCCATTAAAGAAATATCAAAACTTTCTAATAACCCTTCATCCTTAACTCTTTTGCCATCAACTGTAGAATATCCTCCAGAAAGTTCCCAATCTGCACAAGTAGCAAAATCCTTTAGAGTTTTTATTCCGTCTTCTGCTAAAACCTNTATCATGGGAGGNGAAAGGCCTTCAATATTTATAAGAGTGTCGTCAGCACCAAGTTCTTTTGCACGAGCTAATGATTTTGCATTTGTCTCCTCCAAAGATTCTTGAGCCCTAGCTTGTAGTTCTTCAGCTGTGGTATCGTCGAAACCATCTATAGAAGCAATTTCTTCAGAGCTTACATATGCAACTTCTTCAAGCGTAGAAAAACCTTCTGAAACCAGAAGTTGAGCGACCATTTCATCTATATTAAGCCTTTCTACAAACAATTTTGTTCTTTCTGAAAACTCAAGTTGTCTTTTTTCACTTTCATCNGCTTCGGTCATTATATCTATGTCAAAACCTGTTAATTGGCTTGCTAACCGTACGTTTTGTCCTCTTCTACCAATGGCTAGGCTAAGCTGTTCATCTGGAACAACAACCTCTATTCTTTGGGCATCTTCATCTAAAACCACTTTAGAGACTTCTGCAGGTTGAAGGGCATTTACAAGAAAAGTCGGTGCNTCTTCATTCCAAGGAATTATATCNATTTTTTCACCTTGTAATTCATTAACAACAGCCTGAACTCTGCTGCCTCTCATGCCTACACAGGCGCCAACAGGATCTATTGATGTGTCATGGGATATTACTCCAATCTTAGCCCTACTTCCAGGATCTCTGGCCACAGTTCTAATTTCAATTATTCCATCATA
>PBQX02000056.1:0-12633 GCA_002725175.2 Paracoccaceae bacterium | reverse complement strand
ACAAAGGGTGTGCCCCATGTAACCAACATTATCCCAATTCCTATAGTAAAGCTTCCCATAAAAATAAGGAGGGCGAAATCATAAAGAGATATTTGAAAGCCAAAACCGTCATAAAAACAAGCTATAAGCCCAACCAAAATACAAAATACTCCCCCAAGGAAAGTTCCACCAAGCACGTCGTCCTTCCGACCTAATCTTGCTAACAAAATTGCAATTGAAAATGAAAAACCTGAAATGAGAGCAAATATATTTCCTAATGTTCGCTCAAGTTCCAGCCCATCGAAAATCATTATTACTACTCCCAGACAAGCAATTGCAATAGAAATTAGTGTTCCAATACTTAAGCGCTCGTTTAGAAAAACCCATCCGAGAAANGCCGCTATAAATGGTGTAATACTCAAGATAAAAAGTGTTGAAGCTACCGAACTATTAANCATGGCAAATACATACATTGAAAAAGCTATTGATAGATTTACNCCAATCCAAAAATCATTCCAGTCAAGGGTTTTAAGACAAGTTATAGGACCTATTTTGCGTCTAAANCATATAAAGATTAGTATTATTAGAGCTATTCCAAATGATCGGTAAAAAAGAACCTGAAAACCATTTGCCTCTTCAAGTAACCTTAAAAGCAATCCAACGAAACTCATAAAAATACTGCCTGAGAGGATTGTGATAATTGCAGATGATTTTTTCATTATATTTACACTATTTAAGGAAAGGCNCNATATATTAAGCTCGACAAGGAGACTTAATGGCTTAAAATAATATTCTTAACTAGTAAAGGAATATAAATGCAAGAAANCCCGATTACAATTTCCTGGCTTGGNCATAGCGGATTTAAGATTAAATNTAAGGATACAACATTACTNGTNGATCCTTGGTTTGAGGGAAACCCTATGTTTCCTGAAAGGGAGAAAGTCGATGTTATTTCGGATTGCAATTTTATTTTGNTAAGTCATGCCCACTCTGATCACGCTTCAGATTCCATAAAAATTGCTAAAGAGAGAAATATCCCAATTGTTGGTATGTATGACTTAATGCAATTTTATGAAGCCGAGCACAATATTTCATCCGTGGGCTTTAATAAAGGAGGCACAGTNCAGATTGGTGACTTTTCCATTACAATGGTATCTGCATCCCACTCCTCCTCCTTTCACCATAAAGACAATTTCTATTATGGAGGNGCTGAGGTTGGGTATATGATTACCACTCCAGAAAAAACTATATATTTCTCGGGAGATACAGATGTCATGGCTGACATGCAGATTTTTGGCGAACTACANGACCCAGAGATTGGAATTCTATGCTGTGGCGGACATTTTACCATGGACATGAAAAGAGCCGCATATGCGGCAGAAAGATTTTTTAATTTTAAAACTATTTTTCCTTGTCATTACAAAACTTTTCCACTCCTTGAACAAAATGCAGATCTTTTGAGAGATAGCTTGCCGAATGTGGAAATTATCGAAGCTGACGTATTAAAGGAATACATTCTATAATAATGTTGCGGAAAATTTTATGAAAATTCTCATAATTGGAGCCGGTGCCTTAGGNTCATACTTTGGAGGCTGCTTACAAAAAGGCGGAAATGATGTGACTTTAGTTTGTCGTAATAGTGAGCATCGAGAGGCCATCTNGTCAAATGGACTGTGCTTAGAAACNAATGGTGAGACGGAAAATATTTTAATTGATTGTATTANTGAAATAGATCTAAAGGATTTAAATGCAGAATTTGAGATGGTTTTTATCTTTACCAAATCAAAAGATACTTATGACGCTTTGAAAAGTTCAGAAAAACTGATCAAAAANTCTACTCCTTTAATTTCCCTTCAGAATGGAATCGGCAATGAAGAAATATTGCAAAATTTCTCAAAAAAAGTGATTTATGGNTGCACAACCCTTCCTTCAGATCTTAAGCGGNCAGGTCTTGTTTCNTCTTCTGGNACTCATCTTACCAATTTTAATTCCATTTTAACTGCGGATAATAAACTGGTATTAAAGTTGAGAGACGTCTTAAGTAGCTGTGGAATATANAGCGAAATAAGTGNTAACATCTCTGAAGCTATTTGGAAAAAGGCNATTTTTAATTCTGCAGTCAATGTGATTTGNGCTCTNATTAGAGGAACTCCTGGCGAAATAGCGAAATCAAATGAACTTATTAATTTGGCCAACAGTGTTGCGATTGAGGGGTGCGAAGTTGCACAAAACTTGGGCATTAACGTGAACACAAAAGAAGTTAAAAGCATTATTTCCATGTCAACTACCGAGCACCCAGATCACAAACCATCGATGCTAGTAGATATATTAAATCATAAGAAAACTGAAATAGATTCTATAACTGGTCAGATTATTCGGTTTGGAAAAAAAGGTAATGTACAGACCCCTCATAATAACGTATTGTTTTCCCTGATTAAGGCATTAGAGAAATGATTTTTTTTGGAAAATTACCAATAGGTGACACGATATGAATATTAATGATTTATCTGCTCAATACCCCAAAGCACCAAAAAAATTCACTCAAGATGAGTGGAGAGCTAGGGTTGAGCTAGCTGCTGTTTATAGGTTAACCGATTATTATGGGTGGACCAGCGTTGTCTATAATCATATAACCTTAAGAATTCCCGGTACGGACACATTTCTAATCAACCCTTTTGGGCTTAGATATGACGAAATAACAGCCTCAAACTTGGTAAAATTAGATTTGGATGGCAACAAAATAGACGAGGTTGAGTGGCCCGTAAATCAAGCTGGATACAATATCCATTCTGCAATACATCAAGCCAGACCTGAGGATTTGCATTGTGTAATGCACACGCACGAACCCATTAGTCAAACGATGTCTGCCCTAAATATAAAGGCTTTTCCAATGGTTCAGGAAGGCTGTCAGCTATACGAAAGAGTTGGATATCATGATTTCGAAGGTATCGTTTTAAACAGTTCAGAGAAAAAGCGTTTAATAAAATCCCTTGGGACAAAAAATCATACACTTGTATTAAAAAATCACGGCCTTCTTACCGCGGGACCTAGCCCTATATGGGCCTTTGTTAGGCATCAGGTATTTATCAGAAACAGCGATATTCAATTGAGAGCATTGGCATCTGGAAATAACCTGAATACGATTCCAAAAAAGGTAATTATCCATACAAGAGAACAATTTGAAGGCGGTAGTGCTCAAGGAGGAGCTGCAGTCAGACATCCTGAATGGCCAGCTTTTTTAAGGCTATTAGATAAAATTGATCCATCTTGGAAAACCTAATTTTACCTAAAAAAAATTTTATCACGGATGCATAATGGAAATTATTTCCAAAACGAAAGACTTAGAGAGTTTTTGCAAGGTAGCATCTGAAAAGGATTTTGTTACCATAGATACAGAGTTTATTAGAGAAAAAACCTACTACGCAGACCTGTGTCTCATCCAGATGGCTTTTATAGCTAAAAATAATGAAACAGACGCAATTTTAATAGATCCATTAAGTTCTCAAATTAGCTTATCTCCACTTTTTGATCTGATGCAAAATAATAAGGTTTTAAAAGTATTTCATGCTGCTAGGCAAGATTTAGAAATTTTTTTTTCATTAAGCGGTTTCATTCCAAACCCATTTTTCGATACTCAAGTGGCCGCAATGGTGTGTGGCTTTGGGGATCAAATAAGCTACGAAAAATTAGTCAAAGAGTTCTCTGGAGTCACTTTGGACAAGTCAAACCGGTTTTCAAATTGGGCTAGTCGCCCACTTTCAGAAGAACAATGCACCTATGCATTAGGAGATGTGACCTTCCTAAGAGAGGTGTATTTGGGGTTAAAAGCTCTTCTGCAATCAAATGGTAGGGAAGCCTGGGTTAGAGAGGAGATTGAGAGATTAGCTGATACAACCAATTATTTTACAGATCCTGGTCAAGCTTGGAAAAAAATAAAGATGAGAGGTGGCAGTAAAATATTTTTGGCATTAATAAAAGATTTGGCAGAGTTTAGGGAGCGAGAAGCTCAAGATCGAAATCTTATAAGGCGTAGAATATTTAGAGATGATGCTCTTTTAGAAATTGCAGCAAAAAAACCCACTAATTTTGGTGATATTAATAAACTGAGATTCTTACCTAAAGATTCACAAAAAAATTGGATCGGAAAAAAAATTCTGGAAATTGTTGCAAATGTAGACCCAAGTACAGCTCCAATAATAGAAAGCAAAAGTACTACTAAAGATGACAAGTCGAACCAAACCTTAATAGAGCTATTAAAAGTTCTCCTTACTCATTGCTCAGAAATTTCCGGTGTGGCCCAAAAAATTATCGCCACGAGTAGCGATTTAAGAGAAATCGCAGGTGAAGAAATTCCTAATTCAAGGACACTGAGTGGATGGCGAAAGGAAATTTTCGGATCTAACGCCTTGAAGTTGAAAAATGGAGAAATAGGTTTATCTGTAAAAGGAACAGATGTAACTATTGTTAATACTAATAAATTAAAGATATGAACTTTAAAAAATTTGATTTAATAAACGCCGATTTTGAATTTCTAGAGAACTGGGAAGATAGATATTCCTATATTATCGATCTTGGTCGAGAAATGCCCGAATTAGAAGAGTCTCTAAAATCTGAATACAATAAATTATCAGGGTGCGCGTCTCAAGTGTGGCTTATATTAGGAACATACAAAAAAGACGGAGTGGAAAGACTCTCTTTCCTTGGAGATTCTGATGCTTTAATAGTTAAGGGCTTAATTGCAATTGTTGGATCTATATATGACAATATTCCTTTGAATGATATCTCTAATGTTGATCCCTATAAGATGTTTGAAAGCCTTGAATTACTGAGCCATTTGTCTTCCCAACGTGCGAATGGGCTCAATTCAATGATAAAGAAAATTCAAAATTTTCCCAATGTCTAAATTTGTTGACAGTTAATATTATATTTATTATCAAAAGTAGTCGAAATTAATCGATCCATAGTCGTTTATTGAGCTAAGTTAAATAAAAAATTTAAGATAACTTAATACAATAAAAAGAGGTGAGTATGAGCGACGAAGAAGATGAAATAATTCTAGACGAACTGAATGATGATGACCTCGTTCTGCAAATGCACGATGACTTGTATGACGGTTTAAAGGAAGAAATAGAGGAGGGCGTCAATATTCTTCTTGGAAGGAAGTGGACACCATACGATGTTCTTACTAAGGCCCTGGTTGAAGGTATGAGAATTGTTGGAATAGATTTTAGGGATGGAATCTTATTTGTACCAGAAGTTTTGCTCGCTGCTAATGCGATGAAGGCAGGGATGGCAATACTAAAACCTCTTTTGGCTGAAACTGGCGCACCTAGACTTGGCAAAATGGTTATTGGTACCGTTAAGGGGGATATCCACGATATCGGCAAAAACTTAGTTTGCATGATGATGGAAGGGGCCGGTTTTGAGGTTGTCGATTTAGGAATAAATAATCCGGTAGAGAATTACCTAGAGGCTATCGACAAAGAACAAGCAGATATTTTGGGAATGTCCGCTCTTCTAACTACGACTATGCCTTATATGAAAGTTGTTATTGACACCCTTGTGCAACAAGGAATTCGGGATGATTATGTAATTCTGGTGGGTGGCGCACCATTAAATGAAGAATTCAGCAAATCAATAGGTGCAGACGCATATTGTAGGGACGCCGCTGTCGCAGTTGAAACAGCAAAAGAATTAATGAAAAAGAAACATAATCAAATGACTGCTTAGTGTTTTCTAGGAAATAAATAGCTGTCTATTAATTTTATATTTAGCCATCTTCTCATTTAGAGTTCTCCTAGGAAGCTTTAATTCTTTCATTACAGACAATATCGACCCTTTATGTTTTTCCAATGAATAACAAATTCGATTTTTTTCGAAATAATCAGTCATTTCTTTCAGAGATGAGCTTTCTAACCCCTTGTAAGATTCCATAACGGTTTGCCGCTGACTGGATAAAACTTTAACTTGATCTACTAAATCATTAGGATTAAATGGTTTTTCCAGAAAATCTGTGGCACCTAATTTTAATGACTTGACTGCCAACTTGATGTCACCGTGACCTGTTATCAAAATAACAGGCAGCAGTTTATTTAATTTCTTTACCTCTTTCAGAAAAGTCAGACCATCCATCTCTGGCATCCTAATATCCGAAATAATTACACCCTGAAACTTTGTGGAAATAAACTCCAATGCTTCCTTAGCATTAGCCATTGCATAAACTTTAAATCCTTCCAGAGAAAAAAGCTGTTTAAGGCTCTCCCGTACATCCTCTTCATCATCAATGACAATTATGTCACATTTAGATTGATCTACCATATCTGCTTACCCATTTCTTAAGGTTAAAGTGAATTCAGAGCCAGACGGTTTAATGTTATTAGCTTTCAAGTTTCCGCCAAATTTCATAGCAAGATCGTAAGAAATGGAAAGGCCCAAACCAACGCCCTTTCCATGAGCCTTGGTTGTAAAGAATGGGTCAAATACCGAATTGGGCTCATCCATTCCAATTCCATTATCTGAAATTTTTACTTGGGTCTCGTCCTTTTCACAGACAACTTCTATTGTTATAAGTGCGCCTTCAATATTTTCCAAGGCATCAACAGCGTTATTTAGCAAATTTATTATTATCTGCTGAATCTTTATCTGATCGCCGATTACTACAAGTTTTTCTTTAGGTGGTTGGTATTTAATCCGAATTCTTTTGTCAATTANCTGAGGGGATATTAAACTNAGACTTNCATCCACAGAATCTAAAATATTTATTTTTTCTGTCAAATCNTCACTTTTTCTAGAAAATAGCTTCAACTGAGTTGTAATTTTTTCCATTCTATCAATTAAATCATCGACTCTACTAAAATTTGATCTAGCCTCCAAAATCTTCTTTCTATCAATAAGAATTTTCATGCTGCTTAAATAGGTTTTAAGAGCTGAAAGAGGTTGACTAATCTCATGATTAATAGCTGCAGACATCTGGCCGATTTCAGCCAATTTTGNAGATTGTTCCAAACTTTGCTCGGCAAGCTTGAGAGACCTTTCAGTTTTCTCTCTTTTCTCAATCTCGGCCGCATATCTAGAATTTAGTAAAATTAATTCATCACGCTCAGCCTTAATAATATTGTTTTTTTTATTTAAATTATTCGATATGAGTATAATTGTTGTGAGATAAATTGCCAAACCAGACACTATACCCAGAGGAGCATAATCCAAGTTTTTAAAATTATATAAATANTAAAAAAGTGTGGAGAAGAAATCAGTTGCAAAAAAGTAAAGTCCAAGGCCTATCAAGCAAAGTAAAGCTAAAGCAATAATTAAATAATAAACTTGATAGAGCCAAATCCGATCTAGTAAAATTTGATTTATTCTACTGTAAAGGATAAAAATAAACCTCAAAACCTTAACTCCTAAATATTTTATTAAAAAGAGTACCAAATATGCATCTTATCACAAAACCAAACTGGGNAATAAGTGAAAATAAAGTTATCGACGAAGTTACATTCTTAAATCGNCGAAAGATTTTAGCTTCAGGCTTAGGTCTCGCGATGTCGGGAACATTTGGCAACTCTCTTTTTGCCTCTAATTCAATAACCANNCATATTACAGANGCTCCTAAGANCTTNAAATTCACTGAAATGGAACGCAAAATAACAGATGAAAATATCAGTTCCAAATATAANAATTTNTATGAATTTGGATCTACAAAATATATCGCAAAAGAAGCTGAGGCCCTTGAAACAGAAGGCTGGACCATAAAAGTTGATGGCTTAGTTGAAAAACCTTTCAAAATTTCTGTCGACAAATTAATCACTACTATGGCTCTGGAAGAAAGAATATATCGTCACAGATGTGTAGAAGCATGGTCAATGGTAGTTCCTTGGACTGGTTTTGAACTATCTAATCTTCTTAAAATATCAAAGCCTCTATCTTCGGCAAAGTTTATTAAATTTTATACGTTCTATGATCCAAAGGTAGCAACTGAACAAAAGGCACGGTGGTATCCCTGGCCTTATACTGAAGGCTTGACAATTGAAGAGGCCTCAAACCCTCTTTCCTTTTTAGTGCTAGGTGCCTATGGAAAAATTTTACATAAGCCGTTTGGAGCTCCCATCAGACTTCATTTACCTTGGAAATATGGCTTTAAATCAATAAAATCTATTGTAAGGATTGAATTTACTGAAAATAGACCGGTAAGCTTCTGGGAGGAATTAAATCCTAATGAGTACGGCTTTTGGGCAAATGTAAATCCAAAAGTAAATCACCCAAGGTGGTCACAGGAAAGAGAGCGAGTTTTAGGTGGGGCAGGGGAGACTATACCAACAAAAATTTTTAATGGCTACGGAGCTGAAGTAGCACACTTGTATAAAAAATTAGAATCTTCTGAAGGTTTGAGGCTTTATAGGTAAGATCTAGTTCATTAAGTAGAATACCTCAGAAGATCTATATTTAGAGGACTTTCAATCTGCTCCATTATGTGCTCCGAAGACAAACTCAATTGAATAACTGTAAAAATCTAAAAATTTTCAATAATTGAATTAAAAAATTTAAACCCGTCAGTTCCTCCATTTTCCTTAAAAACCACACGCTCCGGATGTGGCATAAGCCCTAAAATTCTCTTATTTAAGGAACAAATTCCTGCTATGCTAGCCTTGGAACCATTTGGATTCTCTTTATAAGAAAAAGGTATCTGATCGTTATCAATTAAACTCTTCAATGATTTATCTGTGCAGAAATAACTGCCGTCATTGTGGGCGATTGGAAAGTTTACCACTTCTCCAGAGTTGAAGTTCTTGGTAAAAATAGAATCACAGGCACCGATAATAATTTTTTCATCTTTGCAGATAAATTTTTGATTTTTATTCCTAAGTAGAGCACCAGTCAAAAGGTCAGATTCCAGCAAAACTTGAAAGCCGTTGCAAATTCCAACAATATATCCTCCAGCTTTTCCAAATGAAATTATCGAATTTAGGATAGGGGACTTTGCAGCTATAGCACCGGGCCTAAGATAATCCCCATACGAAAATCCTCCTGGAAGGAAAATTATGTCGATATTTTTAGGTAAATTAACTTCTTTATGCCATATTCTAATCACTGAACTTCCAACACTCTTAAGCGCATTTTGAAGTTCATTATCNCAATTTGATCCTGGAAATATAATTATACCACTTTTCAAAAATAAGCTCCCAAACATTACTCCATCGAGATAGTATATGTTTCCATTATAGGGTTGACCAATAACTCTTCAGCCATCTTTTTAACTAAATTNTGTGCTTCTTCCTGGTTAGATGCNTTCACATCCAGCTCAATTAACTTTCCCTGNCTTACCGATGAAACACTTTTAAAATTCATTTGCTGAAGAGCATTATTAATCGCATCCCCTTGAGGGTCCAGAATATCCGGATTAAGTCTGATTTCTAACCTTACCTTCATTCCTTTACTCCAAACTAAATATATTATTTTTCATCTTGTTATTCTGCACAGAAGCCCTTTTTGGCATTAAGTTAAATCGTTGTGCGACTTCTTCGTAAGCTTCAGAAATATTACCTATATCCAACCTGAAAACATCCTTATCCAGCCTCTTGTTGTTCTTCTTGTCCCATAACCTGCACGAATCTGGGCTAATCTCATCAGCCAAAATAACTTTCGAATTAGATTTATCTAAAGGTCTTCCAAACTCTAACTTAAAGTCTACCAAAACTATTTCTGCACCAAAAAATAATCCGCTTAAAAAATCATTAGCCCTAAATGCCATGCTTGAAATCTCTTCAAGNTCTTGAACAGTCGCCCACTCAAACTCTAAGATATGATCTTCATTTACAAGTGGATCATTTAATTTGTCGTCCTTATAATAAAATTCTAATATCGGCCTTGAGAAAACATGACCTTCCTTTATGCCAAGACGTTTTGAAATAGACCCAGTAGAAATGTTTCTCACGACGNCCTCTAGTGGAATTATTTCACAAGCCATTATCAGCTGTTCTCTCATATTTACTCTTCTTATGAGGTGATTGTTTATACCTATTTCACTTAGTCCTTTCATAAAAAACTCAGAAAAAATATTATTTAGCACNCCTTTACCCTCATAAATGTCCTTTTTTTCCGCATTAAATGCCGTNACATCATCCTTAAAATGCTGAATAAAAGTAAATGGCTCAGTACCCTTGTAAAGTACCTTAGCTTTTCCTTCATAAATTTTTTGTCTCTTGACCATTGATTTTAGTAATAATTCCTAAATTCTATACAAATACTCTGTCAAAGATAATGTCNACATTCTTAAGGTGNAAATTTTCATCGAAGCAGCCNTCTAATTGCTTCCTAGACAAANNCAGACTTACCTCTTTGTCNTTGGCTAAAATTTCAAAAAATTCCTCTTTTGTATCCCACACAGTCATAGCACATCTCTGAACGATTTCGTAAGCCTTTTCACGCGNTTCTCCTTCCTGAATCAAAGCCAACAAAACCCTTTGAGAATTAACTAAACCAGATAATTTATTCAAGTTNGCACGCATGTTTTCCGGATAGACTACAAGGTTACTTATTANTCCAGNAAGNCGGNTCAAGGAAAAATCCAATAAAATATTTGCATCTGGTCCAATATTTCTTTCGACTGATGAATGNGAGATGTCTCTCTCGTGCCATAAACAAATATTTTCCAGGGAAGGAATTACATTCATCCTAACTANTCTNGAAAGACCTGTTAAATTTTCGCTTAACACTGGATTCCTNTTGTGNGGCATCGCAGAAGATCCTTTTTGACCCTGAGAAAAAAACTCTTCGGCTTCTAACACTTCAGANCTCTGTANGTGACGAATNTCTACAGATAACCTTTCTATGGAGCTTGCAATTATCGCTAAAATTGAGAAATAAAAGGCATGTCGATCCCTGGGAATAACTTGAGATGAAACTGGCTCTGGAATTAATCCCATTTTTTCGCAGACGTATTTTTCGACATAAGGGTCTATGGTTGAAAAAGTACCTACAGCCCCAGATATTGCTCCATAGGATATCTCTTTCTGGGCATCAACTAATCTGCCTCTATTCCTCTTCATCTCAGCATAAGCCTGAGCCATTTTTATTCCGAAGGTAGTCGGCTCTGCGTGAATTCCATGACTCCGCCCTATACAAATTGTTTTTTTATGCTTAAAGGCAAGACTTTTTAGTGACTGCAGTAATTTGTCCATTTCAGACAACAATAGGTCACAAGACTGCTTTAACTGAATATTAAAGCATGTGTCCAAAACGTCAGATGAGGTCATTCCCTGATGAATGAATTTAGCGTCTTCCCCAACAAATTCAGCAAGATGAGTAAGAAACGCAATGACGTCATGCTTTGTGACACTCTCGATTTCAGCTATCTTCTCAGAGTTAAACTTTAAATCTTTAGCTCTCCAAACACGTTCTGCTGTTCCAGATGGTATAACTCCTAAAATCTCCTGAGCTGAGCAAGCATGAGCCTCTATCATATACCAAATTTTATATTTATTATCTTCAGACCAAATTTTCACCATTTCAGGCCTGGAATATCTTGGAATCATAGCTTTCCTTAAAGTTTACCAATACTAGTTATAATTTTTTTTGAGATTTGTGAATGATTTAATTCATCAAGGCTATAACATTTCCAATCTGAAAAGTTATTCCGAAACCAAGTAACTTGCCGTTTTGAATATTGTCTGGTTCTGGTAATAGCCTTCTTTTCAGAATCCTTAAGCTCCACAACTCCATCTAAAAAATTGACAATCTCGGAGACTCCAATAGCTTTAAAACTTTGAGACAGGGGGCCCATTCCATTTCTTCGTGCCAGTTCACATTCTTCAATAGCACCCGCGCTAAGCATTCCTCTGAATCTTTCAGCATTTAAATGGTCAAGTGTGGGTTTCTTCAATTTGAGCACAATTTTAACACATTCCTTTGCAGAAATTAACGAAGGCATTCTATTTTGGTGAAAGTAGCTGATTGGTTTTCCAGTTGCTTTAAGTACTTCCCAAGCGCGTAATACTCTTCTAGGATTCCTCTTATCAATACTTGAGAAAGAAATTTGATCAAATTTTTCCAATTCATTAAGGAAGTAGTTTATTCCATGTTCCCGAAATAATTCAGAAGATTTAATCTTTATCTCGGGAGCTACATCAGGAATATGAGAAATTCCGTTAATCAAGGTATTAAAATATAAACCTGTACCACCGACAAAAATTAAAACTTTTTCTGGACTATTTTTGGAAAGCTCCTCGATAATGTGAGCCACATCTTCCAACCAATTACCCACACTATAGCTAACATTATCCTCAACATGACCATACAAATAATAATTAGGGTTATCAGGGGGACGAGCAGTAATAATTCTGAGAGAGGTATACACTTGCATTGCATCTGCATTAATTACCACTGAGTTTATTTCATTCTCTAACAAACTAACTAGTTTTGACTTTCCTATGCCTGTCGGTCCTGCAATTAATACCGCTTTCAAAACAACCTCTTATTAATTATATTTAATCTAAAAAAGTCACATAATATTTATTATGCGAACGGAATTATTACGCATCCTTATTTTATTATACATTATTATTTCCTTTCCTGTACATACACTAGACGGATCTCCCCCAAAATATTCTGCTCACTAGATGTGATCGTCTTAGAAGCTGAATTTGTCAAACAGACTGACCA
>PBQX02000099.1:0-12241 GCA_002725175.2 Paracoccaceae bacterium | reverse complement strand
TATTAGCTAGCCTCACACCTAGAGAAGAGCGCGTGCTCCGTATGAGATTTGGTATAGGGGTAAATACTGATCACACTCTAGAAGAAGTGGGTCAACAATTTAGCGTTACTAGAGAGCGCATAAGACAAATAGAGGCTAAGGCCTTGAGAAAATTAAAACACCCCAGCAGATCACGAAAGTTAAGAAGTTTTCTTGACCAATAAACCAAAGTAAAAAAAAACTTTTTGCACACTGTATTTATTATTTAAAATAAATTATGTTTGTACTATGCGTTGCCCTTTTTGTGGAAATATTGAAACTCAAGTAAAAGATAGCAGACCAGCCGAAGATCATGTCTCTATCAGAAGAAGGCGTTCATGCCCCGCATGTGGAGGTAGGTTTACAACTTACGAAAGAGTACAATTACGAGACCTTGTAGTAGTAAAGAAGAATGGTAAAAGGGAAAACTTTGATAGAGACAAATTGGACCGTTCAGTTAGAGTTGCCCTGCAGAAAAGACCTATTTCTCCAGAACGAATAGATCAGATGATAACTGGCACAGTTAGGCGTCTAGAGAGCCTTGGAGAAACAGAAGTTTATTCTGAAAAGATCGGAAAAATTATTATGGAAACATTAGCTAGGATAGATAATGTAGCATATGTTAGATTTGCAAGCGTGTATAAGAATTTTCAAACAACAGACGATTTTGAAGAATTCGTTGCTGAATTAAGGCCTCCATTAAGTTCTTCCGACGAATAGATAATGTATAACCGAAATTTCATGAGAATTGCTATTAATTTGGCAAAAAAAAATATCGGAAATACAGGTATAAATCCCTCAGTAGCGTGCTTGATAGAAAAAGATAATCACATAATAGGCATTGGCTTAACAGGAGAATCAGGCAGACCTCACGCAGAGTATAATGCAATGTCTAAATGTAAGGATCAAATAAAAGGTAGTACTGTTTATGTAACTATGGAGCCATGTTCCCATGAAGGTGCAACACCTTCATGCGCGCGTATATTAGCAGAAGCTGGAGTCGCAAAAGTTGTTTCTCCAATTATGGATCCAAACCCAGTAGTCAATGGCAAAGGTTTTAAAATTTTAAAAAATTCAGGAGTTGAAGTCTTTATAGACACAGAAAATAATGAAAAAGCGAAAAGAATTATTGAGGGGTTTTCAAAGAAAATTTTGACAGGAAAACCCTTTGTCACTTTGAAACTTGCATCGAGTCTTGATGGAAAAATAGCTCTAAACTCCGGAAAAAGTAAATGGATAAGTGGAATAGAATCTCGCAGGAAAACCCAGTTATTGAGATATAGAAATGATGCAATTATGGTCGGAAGCAAGACTTTTATAGAAGACAACCCCGAACTAAGCATAAGAGAGAATTTTGGCAGAAACAACCAACCCATAAGAGTTTTGCTATCCTCTGACTGTAAGATCCTACCAGAAGGCAAAATTTTTGATACACTGAAATCACAAAAAACGATTATATTTACTGGCTATAAGGGTAAGAAAAACTGGTCTGACTGGGAAAAAGCAGGGGCAAATTTAATTCAAGTTAAGAGCACAGAAAACTCTCTGGATTTGAATGCTGTTTTATATCAGCTAGGTTCTATGGGAATATCAAATCTTCTAGTGGAAGGTGGAGCTAAGTTATCGGCATCCCTTCTTAATGAAAACCTATTAGATAGAATAATTATTTTCTATTCTGGCAGAATATTCGGCAGTTCTGGAATCTCAGGCATTTCCAAACTAAAAGGTGAGAAAATATTTATAGAAGATTACCCTCACTTTTTCATTGAGGAAACTAGAAAATATGGTAATGACCTGATGGTATCGTGGATTAAAAAGTCTGACAATTTAGAAAGTGGCTAATAGCTATGTTTACGGGAATTATAGAAGAAACTGGAAAAATTATTGAACCAAATAACTCTGATGGAAAGTCCTTTAGATTAGCCTGTAGTTTCAATGTTAACGAAATCGACATAGGGGCGTCAATTTGCTGTGATGGTATTTGCCTAACAGTTTCAAGCAAAGGAAAGACTCAGGAGAATACTACTTGGTTTGAAGTCGACGTTTCTGATGAAACAAGAAACCTAACNAATATTAACTGTGAGATTTCTCCTTGGATTCATGGTAAGGAAATNAATCTTGAGAGATCCTTAAAAGTTGGCGATGAACTAGGTGGACACATAGTAACTGGNCATGTAGATGNCACGGCAACCCTTAGAGAAATCAATGAAGGAAAAAATTCATATTCCCTTAAAATTTCTGTGCCAAAGAATTTAAAACAATATATTGCAAAAAAAGGCTCTGTAACCCTAAACGGCACGTCTTTGACGGTAAATGAAGTTGGGGATGATTGGCTGACTATAAACCTTATTCCTCACACAATCGATATAACTAATTGGAAAGGAATTAAAATCGGTCAACAGCTAAATATAGAAGTAGATATTTTGGCAAGATATGTTTCACAGATTTTACATTTCAAAGGATAAAGATGGAAAAGGAAAAAGTTTCTAATCTAATTTCTCCAATAGAAGAAGTTATCGCAGACGCGAAAAATGGAAAAATGTTTATATTGGTTGACCAGGAGGACAGAGAAAACGAAGGGGATTTAATTATACCNGGGGAAATGATAAGCGCAGAGATGGTAAACTTTATGGCCACTCATGGCAGGGGTTTAATTTGTTTAGCTCTAACTTCCGAAAAGATAGATCAGTTGAATCTTCCATTAATGGCTAATGCAAATTCATCGCGCCATGAAACAGCCTTTACTATTTCCATAGAAGCTAAAGAAGGGGTCACCACAGGAATTTCAGCTCATGATAGAGCTAAAACTATAAAAACGGCAATTAACCCAAAGGCTAGACCTCAAGACATTTCATCACCAGGTCATGTCTTTCCTTTGCAGGCAAAAGATGGTGGTGTCCTTGTAAGGGCTGGACATACGGAAGCTGCGATCGACATATCAAGACTTGCAGGACTAAATCCTTCAGGGGTTATCTGTGAAATAATGAATGACGACGGCACCATGGCNAGACTGCCAGATTTGTTAAAATTTTCTGCGAAACATGGCTTAAAGGTAGGAACTATTGCTGATTTAATTGCTTATCGAAGAAAGAATGATAACTTGGTACGTCAGATCAGTTCTACAGCAATTAATTTAGTTAATGGAGGCGAGTGGGTTTTAAAGGTCTTTGAAGACCAAATAGGTAAAGTTGAGCACATAGTATTAATTAAAGGGAAAACTGACCCAAGAAAACCTATTATGGTTAGAATGCATGGATTAAATATCTATGAAGACGTTTTAGGAAGTAACAAAGATCGATACGNCTTACTCCCTAATGCAATGAAACAAATTGCCATTAATGGAACAGGNGTAATAGTTCTATTACAAAACATGGGAAAACAAGAAAACATAGATGACTCTGGAGGGCAAATACTTAGACAGTATGGCATAGGAGCACAAATTCTTCTGGAATTAGGCATAGGAAGAATTAATCTGTTATCAAATTCTCCCGCCCCTAAAGTCATAGGCCTAGAAGGTTACAAGCTAAAAATAGAATCCTGCATACCCATTTTGGNGGATCACAATGAATGAAACCAATTCCACCAAAAACCAAAAATTGAAGCTAGAGAAAAATACAAACTTTCTTATTATTAGTGCTCCTTTTTATGAAGAAATAAATAGAAAATTGAGAGATGGNGCAGAAACCATATTAAAAAATAATGGNGTNAAATATAAACACATTACGGTTCCTGGCGCACTTGAGATTCCAACGGCGATAAGTTTAATGAAAGATCAATTCTCTGGNTTTGTTGCTCTTGGATGCGTAATNAGAGGAGAAACAACTCATTATGAAAGCGTCTGCCAGAACAGTGCAAATTCTATTTCAAAATTAGGTTTAAAAGGTATTTGTATTGGGAATGGTATTTTAAACGTCGAGAACTATGATCAAGCGATTTCCAGAGCAGATCCNAATCTTAAAAACTTTGGAGGCAATGCTGCAATTGCCGCCCTTACTTTAGTTGAAATAAAACAGAATAGAATGGTAAAATGAAATCAACAGCAAATAGCTTATATATCTAAGATTGTGACAACTTCGATACATCAGAAAAAATCCTTATCTAGGCTATTAGCTGTTCAAGCGATATTTCAAATGGAAGCTTCAGGAAAGAGTTTAGCAGAAACAAAAAATGAATTNGAAAAATATCGAANAAAGACTGANATAGACGGCATNTACTATAATAATTTNAACGTTANATATTTTAGAAATTTACTGGAGACGGCGGTCTCTGAACAAAAAAATATAGATAAACTAGTTAATAAAACTTTAATGGAAACATGGAAACTACCAAGGATAGATCCGACAGTTAGAGCTATTTTTCGAATAGCAAGCTCAGAATTAATAATTAAAGCCGCACCTGAAAAGGTAATAATAAATGAATATTTAAAATTATCGGAAGCATTTTCTATAAATGATAAACAGAATGGAATTGTTAATGCTGTGCTGGAAAGTTTAGTGAAGCATTACACTCAGAANATAACCTAGAAAATCAATCATAGATTAAAGATATTGTCTTTAGGAAAGCCTCGTGGAGCCATTTTCCCAGCATTGGCACGCCTACCTACCCATTCAGATAAATCTACTTCAGTTCGNGTTCTGCTTGCGGGATCTAGCCAAGAGAGGCCATNTCTTAAATCGAAAGATTTAATGTCCGAAAGGCCCCCATCCTTAAATTTTTGAAGCCTTACCCCCTTACCTCGACCCATTTCCGGTATTTCTTTCATTTCAAAAATGAGTAATTTTCTATTTTCAGATATACACGCTATGTGGTCACCTTCTACTTTACTGCATGTCCTTGCTTTACTTTCACCACTAAGATTTAAGATCTGTTTACCTGCCCGNGTTTGAGCAAGCAAATCATCTTCCCTAACAATAAAACCATTTCCCACATTGCTTGCAACAACCCTTTTGTCACCTGATCGATATACAAAAGCAGACAGAATCTTCTCATCACTNGGTATATCTGCCATTAACCTTATTGGTTCTCCAAACCCTCGCCCACTAGGCAAATTACCTATTTCAATTGTATAAGCTCTTCCATTTGTACANAAAATTAATAGTTTTTGAGTAGTCTTGGCGTGGATNACAAATTTCTCCTTGTCTCCTTCTCGATATTTAAGTTCCCCGTATGAAGAAAGATGTCCTTTCGACATACGCACCCACCCCAGATGAGATANCAATACTGTTACGTCTTCTTCCATTACCATACTCTCAATAGCCTGAAGACTGTTATCAGGCACTGCCCCTGAAATTTTTGTGAGCCTATCTGCTTTTGCTGAAAATTTGTTTAAACTATCTCTTGCATTTATTATTTGAGAAGAAATTTCACTCCACTGAATATCAGATGAACTTAGAAGCCTTTCCTTTACTTTTTGTTCTTCTTTCAAAGCATTGTATTCTTCTTTTATCTTTTGCTCCTCAAGTCGCCTTAGNGCCCTTAAGCGCAAATTAAGTATGGCCTCTGCCTGTCTCTCATTAATTTTAATCCTTTCTTGCAAAACTCTTTTTGGCTCATCNTCATTTCTGATTATCTGAATTACAGTGTCTAAATTTANGTATGCTAAAAGGTAACCGTTCAGTAACTCTATCCGATCTTCAATTTGCCGTATTCTAAATTTAGTACGCCGAATCAATACCTCTTTTCGATGCCCTAAGAAAATATTTAGCAATTCTTTCAAAGAAGATAACTGAGGTGTCCTACCNTCCACTAAAACATTCATATTAAAATTAAATCTTGTCTGTAAATCACTTGATCTAAACAAAACTTCCATTATTGCATTAGGGTCGACATTTCTATTCTTTGGTTCCAAAATAATTCTTAAATTTTCAGTACTTTCATCACGGACATCTACGAGTGTAGGTAATTTTTTTAATGTAATTAAATCTGCTATCTTTTCGATTAACTTGGATTTCTGAACCTGATAAGGAATACTTGTAATAACAATCTGCCAAGCACCTTTATCTAACTTTTCTTCCTCCCACTCTCCGCGAATTCTAATAGCTCCCTTTCCAGTTTTATATATGTCCAAAATAGTTTGCGGATCTTCAACTACCATTCCTCCTGTNGGAAAATCTGGACCAGGAACTATTTCATTTAACTTTTCATCGCTGATATTTGGAGACTTAATCAACTTAAGCATAGCGTCTGAAAGTTCAGANATGTTATGAGGAGGAATATTCGTAGCCATTCCCACAGCAATACCACTAGCACCATTCGCTAGAAGATTTGGGAAACTAGCAGGCATTACCTCAGGTTCTTTTTCTGACCCATCATAATTATCTTTAAAATCTACAGAGTCTTCACCTATACCCTCTAAAAGAAACTCCCCAACCTTATCTAATCTGGCTTCTGTGTAGCGTTGTGCTGCAGGATTGTCNCCATCAATNTTACCAAAATTACCCTGACCATCGATAAGTGTATATCGAACACTAAAATCCTGAGCTAAACGGACTAGCGCATCATAAATAGCCTTATCGCCATGGGGGTGATAATTTCCCATAACTTCACCAACAATTTTTGCGCATTTCCTATAAGGGCTATTTGATAGAAGAGATAATTTAAACATCGCGTAGAGTATTCTACGATGGACTGGCTTTANNCCGTCTCTTGCATCTGGCAAGGCCCTATTTACAATTGTTGATACGGCATAAGTTAGATAACGTGAGGATATTGCTTCCTTAAGACTTTCCTCCAATGTAGTTCCATTTTCCATAAAAAGCTTTTATATCGACTCAACAAATTGGTCTAGGAATAAAAGCAATGGAAAATAAAAAATCTATACTTATTACAGGCTGCTCGAGCGGCATTGGTTTAGATACAGCTATANCTCTACATAAGAAAGGTTGGGAGGTGTATGCCACCTGTAAAAAAGCAAAAGATTCNGCAGTCNTAAGGAAGAAAGGTCTTAAGAGTTTTTCTTTGNATCTNTTAAATTCAANCTCCATAACAAGAGCTATAAATAAAGTGGAGAGGGAATGTGGAGGAAAATTAGATGCCTTATTTAATAATGGAGCATTTGCAATCCCTGGAGCAATCGAAGATATCCCAAGAGATGGCCTTAGAGAAATCTTTGAAGTAAATGTATTTGGACAGTTAGAGCTTTTNAGAAAATGCCTGCCTTTAATGAGAGCAAATAATGGTGGCACAGTGATAAACTGTTCGTCTGTCCTTGGGTTCACCGCCATACCATTTAGAGGAGCCTACATAGGNACTAAGTTTGCTCTTGAGGGAATAACAGATACTATTAGGCGAGAAAACATAGATCAAAATATTAGATATGTTTTAATTGAGCCGGGTCCAATTAATACCCAAATAAGATTTAATTCCCAAAAGCATTATGAAAAATGGATTGATAAGNATAANTCAGCGTATAGGGANATCTATGAACGTGACTTAGAAAAAAGGCTTTATAAGAACAAAGTTGAGGATTTTTTTGAATTGGAGCCTTACGCTGTCACAAAAAAAGTTATCAAAGCTTTAGAATCAAAAAACCCTAAAGCTCGTTATTATGTAACATTGCCGACATTTTTTTCAGCCNTAATCAATCGAATATTTGGCTCTAGATTGATAGATTTAATATTAAAGTATCGGCCTGATTCTAAGTAAGAAAGCATCACCTGGTCTTGATCTAATTTTATCTTCGATGTATTGAATCCTTTTAGTAATTTTNTGCTGTGAGTATGGAAAACCTTTANATNGTACCAGTTATTTCATGTTTANTCGTACTAGTTATACTAATGATTGGTATAACTGTATTTGCTAAAGGAGGTGACGTTAACCGAAAATATTCAAATAAATTAATGCGATATAGAGTAATTGCGCAAGCAATAGCGGTTTTGATTATATTGGGATATGTTTTGATACAGCAAAGGGGTATATAAATGGTTGTTTTAAATAAAATTTATACTAAGACGGGCGATTCAGGGGAAACTTCTCTAGGTGACGGTACTCGAGTTGCAAAACACGCCCTCAGAGTGCATGTTTACGGCTCAGTAGACGAATTAAATTCTTTTTTGGGATTAGCGAGNACAGAAGCAGATAAAAATTTAGATACGTCAATTGGGTTAATTCAAAATGACTTATTTGACCTAGGNGGAGATCTTTGTTTCCCTGTAGAAGAGGGTGAGAAAGAAAAAAAATATCCACCACTTAGGATGACTGATACCCAAGTTTTGAGGCTTGAGAAGGAAATTGATGAAATGAATTCGCATTTAGAGCCCTTAAAAAGTTTNATACTTCCTGGAGGAAATAAGACTGCCGCCCACCTTCATCTATGTAGAACTATATGCAGAAGAGCTGAACGCTTATGNGTGGAATTAGCAACCATTGAGGCAATTAATGTTAATTCTGTNAAATATTTAAANAGNCTTTCTGATTGGTTATTTGTTGCAAGTCGAAAATGTAATAGNAATGGGAAAACTGATGTNCTGTGGGTACCTGGTGCAAATACTAAATAANTTAANTTTTCTGGCAGAATAATATTAGATGCGTCGATTTTGTAACTTTAACAANAATAAAAATGTAGTAAAAACTGTTCTGATATAATTGGAGGTAATTTTAATGAAAATCCTTGTACCTGTAAAACGTGTGATTGATTACAATGTAAAAGTTAGAGTAAAGCCAGATGCTTCTGGAGTAGACTTGTTGAATGTAAAAATGTCGATGAACCCATTTGATGAAATCGCTGTTGAAGAAGCCATAAGAATAAAAGAAAGTGGAAAAGCTGACGAGATTATTGCTGTGTCTATTGGAGTAGAAAAATGTCAAGAAACTCTAAGAACTGCACTTGCAATGGGTGCTGACAGGGCAATTTTGATAAGAGCTTCTGATGATGTGCATAATGACATAGAACCACTTGCAGTAGCTAAACTTTTAAAGGCTATCGTAGAGAAGGAAANCCCGGGTCTGGTGCTTTGTGGCAAACAAGCAATTGACAATGATATGAATGCTACCGCACAAATGCTTTCTGCTATTTTAGGCTGGAGTCAGGCGACTTTTGCATCCGAAATAACATTACTTGATAAAACTGCTCAGGTAACACGCGAAGTAGACGGAGGCCTGCAAACCATAGAAGTAACTTTACCCTCAATAATTTCAGTTGATTTACGATTAAACGAACCTAGGTACGCTAGTTTGCCAAATATTATGAAAGCTAAGAAAAAGCCATTGGAAATAATTTCACCAGATGACCTTAATGTCGATGTATCTCCAAGGTTAACAATTTTAAAAACAGAAGAGCCTAAGGAAAGATCTGCAGGAATTATTCTTGAAAGTATTGATGAATTGGCTGAAAAGATAAAGACAGAGGCAGGAGTATAAATAAATGAGTGTATTACTAATTGCAGATATTAATGGAAATGATTCTTCGGTTGACCAAACAAGCAAAGCTCTTTCGGCGGCAAAAGAATTAGGAAGCGTAACAATACTTTCTTTTGGTTCAGGTATAGAAGAATTAAATAATAATTTAAAAAAATTAGAACCAATCNACAAGGTCTTAACAGTTGAAAAGGATTCATTTTCAAATGGNAAAGCCGAGCCAATAGCAAATTTAATCTCAGAATTATCAAAAGATTTCTCNTATATAGTAGCTTCATCAACGGCATTTGGAAAAAATATTCTTCCACGTGTGGCAGCGATGNTGGATGTTATGATGGTGTCAGATATAATTGAAGTAATAGATAAAGAGACATTTAAAAGACCTATCTATGCTGGCAATGCTATCCAAACCGTTAAATCAAATGATAAAATAAAAGTCTTAAGCATAAGAACAGCCTCTTTCGAAACATCAAGCGAAAACGGGAATGCGGAATTGGTGAAATTGGATAAGGATTCAGAAAATAATCTTTCTAAATGGATAGAAGACAAAGTTGATACTTCAGATCGCCCAGAACTTACCTCTGCAAAAGTAGTTGTTTCAGGAGGACGAGGTGTTGGAAGTGAAGAGAATTTTAAAATCATTGAAAAGTTAGCAGGAAAGTTAGGAGCAGCAGTGGGTGCCTCGAGAGCTGCCGTGGATTCTGGATTTGCTCCAAATGATTGGCANGTAGGGCAAACAGGAAAAGTTGTTGCACCGGACTTATATGTAGCTATAGGAATATCAGGAGCTATTCAACATCTCGCTGGAATGAAGGATAGCAAAGTAATTGTTGCAATAAATAAAGACGAGGAAGCCCCCATTTTTCAGGTGGCTGATTATGGAATAGTTGCAGATCTTTTTGAAGCCGTGCCAGAGTTGGAATCTAAAATTTAATAATAAAAGAACTGNCCGAAAATTCAGTTTTCGNATTAATTTTGGGNCTAACATAATCTGGAAAAACCAGATCTAATAATTTACAAAACTGTTATTATCATATAGCACTTGTACTAATGCTTTTTTTATTTGCATAAATTTTAATCTTAGCAATAATCTAACNTTTTCAATCTTACGGTATCACAAATGGAACATGGAAAGTTTAATCCAGATTTGAGTTTGGAAGCCATTGGTTTCAAAAATTTGGGTGAAGTTCACTATAATTACAATGAACCAAAACTGATCCAGGAATCATTGCTAAACGGTGAAGGAACCCTGGGAAAGGGAGGAACCCTTCTTGTAAACACTGGCACCCATACCGGAAGATCTCCTAATGATAAATTTATAGTTGAAGATGAAAATACTATAAACGAAATTTGGTGGGANAAGAACGGTGCAATGACCGAATCAAATTTTGGTCTTTTATTAAATGATGTAAAAAAGCATGTTGAAGGAAAAGATATTTACGTTCAAGATTTGTATGCAGCTGCAGAGGAAGAATTCAAGCTTAATGTCAGGGTCATAACGGAATTAGCTTGGCATAGTCTTTTTATAAGACATTTGCTTAGACGTTACACTGATAAGGAAATCTATAAATTTACTAGTAACTTTACGGTCATAAACTGCCCATCATTTAAGGCTGACCCGTCAAAATATGGATGCAGAAGCTCGACAGTTATAGCAATAAATTTTAAAGCCAAATTGGTGATAATTTGTGGAACAGAATACGCAGGAGAAAATAAAAAAAGTGTGTTCACAGTTTTAAATTATTTGTTACCAAAAAAAGGTGTCATGCCTATGCATTGCTCAGCCAACCACGCTATAGGAAATTCTCTTGATAGTGCGGTATTTTTTGGATTATCTGGAACGGGAAAAACAACTTTATCTGCAGATCCTAATCGTACATTAATTGGCGATGATGAGCATGGATGGGGACCCTCTGGAATATTTAATTTTGAAGGAGGATGTTACGCCAAAACCATAAATCTGAACTCTGAAAAAGAACCTGAGATTTTTGCAACAACTGAAACATTTGGAACTGTAATTGAGAATATGGTNTTTGATAAGCATACTCTGGAGTTAAATTTTTCAGACGATAGCATTACCCAAAACATGAGATGTGCNTATCCTTTGGACTGTATCGGNAACGCTTCCACGACTTCCATTGGAGGNCCTCCGAAGCATATTATAATGCTGACCTGCGATGCATTTGGCGTACTNCCNCCTGTAGCAAAGTTATCTAAGGCACAGGCAATTTTTCATTTTCTTTCAGGATTCACTTCAAAAATCGCAGGTACCGAGCAAGGTATAAACGAGCCACAACCAACTTTTTCAACCTGTTATGGTGCTCCGTTTATGCCACTCAAACCTGAAGTTTANGGAAGAATCTTAGGTGAAAAAATTGAAAAAACAGGAGCAAATTGCTGGTTAATAAATACCGGATGGATAGGAGGAGCATATGGGACTGGTGAAAGAATTCCATTAAAAGACACTAGAACTATTCTAGATTCTGTTCTCAGCAATAAACTCTTGAGCGCACACTTTAGAACTGACGAACATTTCCAATTCCAAGTTCCAGAAGCAGTTGAAGGAGTAAATTCTGATATTCTTTCCCCCCAGTCTTCTTGGAANGAANTTAATCAGTTTGAAGAACAGGCANAAAANGTAAGAGAAATGTTTGTGAAAAACTTTGANAGCTTTATTGATTGTGTTTCCGAGGAAATTAGAGAAGCATATAAGGAGTTAGATTTCTAAAACTCCATCAATTACTTCTACGCAACTTCCTCCAATTTTGACTGTAATTTTTTGATTGGAATCTTTCATAGCGGTTGCATAAATTTGGCTCCTTCGGCCAATCTCAACACCCTGAGTTATTGCAACACTAATCTTATTACA
>PBQX02000117.1:0-15401 GCA_002725175.2 Paracoccaceae bacterium | reverse complement strand
TACTTCCTCAGCTGTGAAGACCAATATGGGAGCTATCCAAGAGGAAATATAATAAAATAATATGTCTAGCACTGTTCTAGATGACCGTCGAATTTTATCCTCTGGAGCACTGCAATATAGTGCATCTTTCCTAATATCAAAATAAAAAGCAGATAGGTCTGATGAGCAAAATTGAAAAATTTGCTGGGCAACAGACTGAAAAGCATACCCCTCATAACCAGCTCTAATTCTTTTATCTAAAACAATTATCCGATTTAGCACCCACTGTTCGATTTCTGGCAATTGATCATATTTTACTATTTCTTTTTCATTAAACCCATCTAGATTACCTAAGATAAATCGAAGTGTATTTCTAAGCTTTCGATAACTATCAGATACACCCTTTAGGATTTCTTGCCCAATCCGTTGATCTACAGAGTAATCAGACTGTGCTACCCATAATCTCAGTATATCGGCACCATACTGCTTTATTACCTTTTCCGGGCTGGTAATATTATTTTGAGATTTTGACATTTTCATACCTTTTTCATCTAAGGTAAATCCGTGCGTTAAAACCCCCTTGTATGGAGCCTGCCCCTTAGTACCACAACTTTGAAGCATTGATGAATGAAACCATCCTCTATGCTGATCAGTCCCTTCAAGATAAAGGTCAGCTGGCCACGTACTATCGTCACGGTCTCTTAAAACAAATGCATGCGTTGAACCACTATCGAACCAAACATCCAAAATATCATTTACTTTTTGCCACTCATTATGATCATATTTTGCCCCTAAAAACCTTTCCTTAGCCTCGTCATCAAACCAGCAGTCAGCTCCCTCTTCTTTGAATGCTTTAATGATACTTTCATTTACTTGCTTATCCTGAAGTACAGTTAAGCTACCATCTTCACTTTTTCTTACGAAGCAAGTCAAAGGGACACCCCATACCCTCTGGCGGGACAAAACCCAATCTGGTCTCTCCTTTATCATAGAAAATAGTCGATTTTTCCCTGTATTTGGAGTCCATGTCACCAACTTTTCGATAGAGTTTAGTGCCCTTTCCCTAATAGTATTCCCTTGTTCATACATATTATCATCAAGCTTCTTATCTATATTTACAAACCATTGAGATGTATTTCTAAAAATAATTGGGGATTTAGATCTCCAGCTATGTGGATAACTGTGAACAAATCTGCCCGATGACATTAAGTTTCCATTCTCAATTAATCTATTTATTATTTCTTTATTTGCCTCACCGTCCTTGCCCTTGTCATTAATAATTCTCATTGAACGAAAGACTGGAACATGGTCAGCAAAACTACTATCTTCTGTGACATTATTAGTCATCTTTTCAGTCCAACCTAATTTTACAAAAACTTCATAATCGTCAAGTCCATGGCTGGGGGCCATGTGCACAAAGCCAGTTCCAGAGTCTGTAGTTACAAAATCTGCCTCAACCATTGGCACCTCATAATTCCAATAACCGTNAGAACCAGGTAAGTTTCGNAGAGGATGNTCCANTGAAATCTTTGATAAAGTTTCATTATTAATTGACTTCAATCTTAATAGCTCAGTTNCTTTTCCATTTTTTAGGTTATAATCATATAGNTCATCAGCTATTANTATTTTNTCTCCGGGTTTTAAGAGGCTTTCATCTTCAACAGACAAAACTTCATATAGNCCGTAAGAAATGTTTTTCCCATAGGCCACGGCTTTATTCGAAGGTATAGTCCATGGNGTCGTAGTCCAAATTACTATACTAGCACCCATAAACTCATCNATATTAGTCTTAAATTTTACCCAAATCATATAACTTTTTATATCATGGTATTCCACTTCGGCTTCAGCCAAAGCAGTCTTTTCTACTGGCGACCACATTACCGGCTTGGAACCCTGATATAGAGAACCGTTNGTTATGAATTTCATAAATTCTTCAGCTATTATAGCTTCTGAATAATAATCCATGGTCAAATAAGGATTTTCCCAATCCCCAATTACCCCTANCCTTTTAAATTCATCTTTCTGAATTTGNACCCACTCGCTTGCAAATTTTCGACACTCTTTCCTAAGCTCAATTGTTGAAATTTCATCCTTACTCTTTCCAGAAGATCTATACCGCTCCTCGATCTTCCACTCAATTGGTAGGCCATGGCAGTCCCAGCCCGGTATATAGCTNGCATCTTTTCCAAGCATCTGCTGGCTTCTAGTAACAATATCCTTCAAAATTTTGTTCAGAGCATGTCCTATATGAAGGTTGCCATTTGCGTAAGGAGGGCCATCATGTAGTATAAACTTTTCACGATCCCCTACTTTTNCCCTTAATTTGGAATAGATTTTTAATTTTTCCCAACGGTCCAGCCATTGCGGTTCTCTTGCTGGAAGCCCAGCCCTCATCGGAAAGTCAGTTTTAGGAAGAAACAATGTTTCCTTATAATCAACCTTGTTATCTGGATCCATGATCACCCTCTATTGCCCAAATAAAACGTAAAGGTAAGCTATTTTCTCAGAAACTTATCTAAATTATTCGGTATTAAAATTTCTGCCATAATAGTATATTTTGATGATGGTACAATCACCAAATGCTCAAATATTGGAACGATCTAAAAATATGATGTAATTTATAATAGGTACTTATGCCACGATACGCTTTTAAAATTGAATATGATGGTTCTTCTTTCAAGGGTTGGCAGATCCAAAAAGAACAACTGACAGTCCAAGGAGTAATTAATAATGCTCTATTAAAATTGGACCAGAGCTCTCAAGGGATAACTGGTGCGGGTAGAACTGATTCAGGCGTACATGCCTTAGGACAAGTAGGACATTCTGACCTTAAATATAACTGGGAATCGAAATCTCTTATTCATGCGCTAAGCTATCATGTTAAACCCTACCCTATCGCTATAACAAAAGCGGCGGAAGTCAGTGAAAATTTCCACGCCAGGTTCTCTGCCAGGAAAAGGTATTACAATTATCTCTTTTTGGTAAGAAATGTGCCGCAAATATTTAATAAATATAGATTCTGGAATATAAAAAATACATTAGATATTCCGAAAATGCAGGAGGCATCCGGCTATTTAATTGGAACACATGATTTTCAAACCTTTAGATCTTCAATATGCCAAGCTAAAAGCTCCGTGAAAACTATTGATAAGATAGAAATTAATTCGACTTTAGGTCACATGTTTAATGTTGATGAAGAAGTTATCTCTATAAGGATAGAAGCTAGGAGCTTTCTGCATAATCAGGTAAGAAGCATAGTAGGATCACTTTTCAAAATAGGCAATAAAAGTTGGAATGTTAAAAAAATGAAAGAAATATTAGAATTGAAGGATAGGAAAGCATGCGGACCCGTAGCACCACCGGAAGGCCTTTACCTTGAAAAAGTAGATTATGATTCTTGTCCTTTTCAAAAAAAAATATAGCCTTTTTAAACATTAAAAAGAAATTTTATTATATCTCCATCTTCCACTAAATACCCCTTCCCCTCCGAACGTAATTTCCCTTCTTCTCTTGCTCTCTGCTCCCCCAAAAACTCAAGATATTCTCTGCAACGAATGACTTCAGCTCTTATAAAACCCTTCTCAAAATCTGTATGAATTACAGATCCTGCTTTTGGTGCAGTAGTACCTGATCTTACAGTCCAAGCGCGAGCTTCCTTAGGACCAACGGTAAAAAAAGTTAATAAGTCTAACAATTTATAACCTTCTATAATTAGTCTATCTAATCCTGTTCTGTTTAATCCCAGTTCCTTTAGGAAAAAATCTTGTTCTTCCTGGTTCGCAATTTGGCTAATCTCTTCCTCTATTGAAGCTGAAATGTTTATGGAAGTTGAATTTTCTTCCATCACATGATCCTTTACTTTCTGAGAATAACTGTTTCCTGTTGCGGCAGAAGCCTCATCTACATTGCAGACATATAATACTGGCTTTAGTGTCAAAAATTGAAAATCACTCAACAGCAACTGATCTTCTTCAGTTCTATTTGTAGATGTGATGGCTTCACCCCTTTCTAATCCATCCTTAGCTTTCATTAATACATCATATAATTTGAGAAGCGACTTATCACCACTTTTAATTTTTTTTGTCAAGTTAACCAATTGCTTGTCAACACTTTGTAAATCAGCAAGAATTAATTCTGTGTTAATTATCTCCAAGTCTCTTATAGGATCAACCGAACCTGAAACATGAGTTACATCAGTATCATCAAAGCAACGAAGAACATGAATAATCGCATCGCATTCTCTTATATTTGCTAAAAACTTGTTCCCTAAACCTTCTCCTTCTGAAGCGCCTTTAACTAAGCCAGCAATATCACAAAAAGACATCTTTGCTGGAATTATTACTTTTGAATCTGCTATTCGTGCCAATTTTTGCAACCTCTCGTCAGGTACTGCGACTTCACCAACATTTGGCTCTATTGTACAAAAGGGAAAATTTTCTGCCTGAGCAATTGCAGTCCTCGTAAGGGCGTTAAATAAAGTTGATTTCCCAACATTAGGGAGCCCTACTATACCTGTTTTAAAACCCATAGACTTTCCTTAAAAAAACTTTTATTTCTATTATCTTTGTTAGCATTCCGAAAATTGATATAGTAAAAAAGATTGAAATGAAAGGCCGCGAGATNATAGCNCTNGCAAATTTATAAAATGGTTAAAAGAATTGCAAAAACTTTTGGAGACTTGAAAAATANCAATCAAAANGCATTTATNTCTTTTATCATGGCAGGAGATCCTAATTTAGATAAAACATATGATTTAATGGTAGCTTTTCCAAAATATGGCGTGGACATTATTGAGCTAGGNATTCCCTTTACAGATCCAATGGCTGATGGCCCATCCATCCAAAGAGCTGGAAACAGATCATTGCAAATGGGCACAACTCTAAAAAGTATCTTAGAATTAGTAAAAAAATTTCGAAAGGTTAATAACGAAACTCCAGTAATTCTTATGGGATACTACAATCCGATTTATTCTTTTGGAGTAGAAAATTTCCTAAAGAAAGCTAAATCCTCCGGTGTAGATGGACTAATAATTGTAGANTTGCCTCCAGAAGAAGATAGAGANCTATGTATTCCTGCTCAAAAAAATGGGATAGACTTTATACGATTGAGCACCCCAACAAGNNACGAATCCAGGCTCCCTAGAATTTTAGATAATAGCTCAGGATTTGTTTACCATGTTTCAATAACTGGAACCACTGGAGCTGGCAGAGTAGATGCCAAAAAACTTGGCCCCGAGATTAATAGGATCCGTAAATTGACGAATTTGCCTATTTGCGTTGGTTTTGGCATTAAGAACCCAGAAGATGCAGCAGCNGTATCTGGTATAGCAGATGGTGTAGTNGTTGGTTCTGCAATCATAGANAAAATTGAAAACAAGGAACCAGATGAAAATATCTTAGAATTTATAAAATCTCTATCCAACGGAGCAAAAATAGGTAATNGCTTCTATAAAAAAATGTAATTTACTTTTATCTATAATNTCCCTATAAACCGCCCTATATGAGATTTGTTTTGACTAATTTATGCAGGGAGAAAAGTTATGTCTGATATGATAAGCCTTGAGGCCTCAGTTCGTCCAAATGTGGGGAAAGGTGCAGCACGGGCTGCTCGAAGGCAGCAGCTTGTACCAGGAATAATNTATGGGGCTGGAGCATCTCCTCAAGCACTGACAGTCAAGTTTAATGAACTATTTAAACTTCTAAAAGCTGGAAAATTTAAATCAACATTAATTGAACTTAAATTAGGAGACAAATCAGAAAAGGTGATTTGTAGGGATGTGCAAAAAGACACACTAAGAAATTTACCAACTCATGTTGACTTTTTAAGGCTCTCAGANACATCTAGAATCAACTTATTTATCCCCGTAGAATTTAAAAATCAAGCAACGTCACCCGGCATAAAAAGAGGGGGAGTCCTTACGGTAGTAAGACCTGAAGTTGAACTTATCGTGAATGCAACCGAAATACCGTCTGAATTGGAGGTCGACCTCAATGACTTTGAATTAGGAGATACAATTAATATCTCAAACATAAATTTACCTGAAGGTGCAGAGACAACCATTCAGGGGAGAGATTTTGTTATTGCGAACATNCAAAGTCCGAGTGGGCTAAAATCAGCTGAAGATGAGGAAGATTCACCGGAAACTGAAGCTGAAGAAGGCNATGAAGNNGATGNTGAAACCGAAAATANTGANCCGAATTAATCTACCAGGTTCATCATTAGGACGACGAAATCATGAAGTTGCTCGTAGGCCTAGGTAACCCAGGGAATAACTACTCAAGTAATAGACACAACATTGGCTTCAGGCTTGTTGATTATTTACATGAAAAATGTGCGTTCCCCCTATGGACCAACTCANCTAACTATCAATATTCAAAGGGNNCAATTGCGGACGAACAAGTAATATTAATAAAACCTAGTACTTTTATGAATGAATCAGGAAAAGGGGTATTAAGCGCATCAAAGTTCTTCAAGATTAATTGTAAAGATATACTCATTTTTCATGATGACTTAAACNTAAGCTGGGGCATCCTTAAAAAAAAAATTGGAGGTGGCCATGGTGGTCACAATGGCTTAAGATCTGTTAGCAGTTTGGTTGGACAAGAATATAGCCGTTTAAGAATAGGTATTGGCAGACCGGATAACAAAAAATCTGTAGCTAATTATGTTCTGTCTGGATTCACAACTGATGAGGAATCTCAAATACCAAATATTTTAGATTATACAATGTCAAATATTACCGATTTAATTTATGATGATTCATTTATAATTAATGGTATTAATATACAATCTAAAAATATTTCATGATAAAATATTCATTCCTAAAGCGTCTGCAACGGTAAAAATATCCTTATCTCCTCTTCCACACATGTTCATAACTATAATTTCTTCAGAAGATAGTTTTCCAGCTATTTTCTTTGTATATGCTAAAGCATGGCTAGGCTCTAAAGCAGGAATAATTCCTTCTAACTGGCTACAAAATTGAAAAGCTTCCAAAGCCTCATTATCAGTAACTGCTACATATTTTACCCTTTTTGCATCATTTAGGAAGGAATGTTCAGGTCCTATACCAGGATAATCTAGACCAGCAGATATAGAGTGCCCCTCAATAATTTGGCCATGATCGTCTTGCAAAAGGTAAGTTTTATTACCATGTAGCACACCTGGTCTACCTCCAGTTAAGGATGCGGCATGTTCCATATTATCATCTATCCCTTTTCCTCCAGCCTCAACACCGATAATATCAACAGATTCATCATCCAAAAATGGATGAAACAAGCCCATAGCATTTGATCCACCGCCGATGCAAGCAATTAGCTTGTCAGGCAATCTACCTTCAATTTTAACAATTTGATCCTTTGTCTCCTTACCTATTATTGATTGAAAATCTCTAACCATTTTTGGATAAGGGTGNGGTCCAGCAACGGTACCTATACAATAAAACGTATCCCTCACATTTGTGACCCAGTCTCTTAAAGCTTCATTCATAGCGTCCTTTAAGGTAGCTCTACCTGAGGTAACAGGAACTACTTCAGCTCCCAATAATTTCATTCTAAAAACGTTTGGTGCCTGACGTTCTACATCTGTTTTCCCCATAAAAACAACACATTTCAGACCAAATTTTGCACATACCGTTGCCGTAGCAACCCCATGTTGGCCAGCACCTGTTTCAGCTATAATTCTACTTTTACCCATTCTTCTGGCTAAAATTATCTGTCCCAAAACATTATTTATTTTGTGTGCTCCNGTATGGTTTAATTCATCTCTCTTAAAATAAATCTTAGCACCCCCAAAAAAATCAGTTATTCTTTCAGCAAAATATAAAGGGCTAGGCCTGCCNACATAATTTTTCCATAGCTCATTCATCTCTTCCCANAAAGANTCACTTTCCTTTGCAATGTTATATTCTTTTTCTAANTCCAAAATTANTGGCATAAGAGTTTCCGAAACAAACCGNCCTCCATATTGACCGAATTTNCCCTCTTCATTTGGNCCATTTTTGAAGGAATTAAATTTTTCATAAGTCATTTCATATACTCCTAACCTCATCCACGAACGCAGATACTTTTCTGAAATTCTTTTTACCNGCATGNTCTTCTACACCAGAAGAAACGTCTACACAATCTGGNGACAACAGCTTAAGAGCATCCGAAATNTTATTACTATCAAGACCGCCAGCTAAAATCCAGGGAATGGGAAATTGGATATTCTTTAGAATTTCCCAGCTGAAGGGTTCGCCGTTCCCTCCTGGCAGATTTGCAGGTATTTTTGGCTTTGCATCAAACAAAAGNTTATCAACTACTGAGTAGTACCTAGATGTCGTGGTCANATCAAGTGAATCGGAAACACNTATTGATTTAATNATGGGNTTNCCAAGTCGAAAACTTAAGTCTTTAATTTTTTCGACGCTTTCATGGCCATGAAGTTGAATGTAATCAAAGTTAACCNGATTCAGCACAACTTCAATATCTTCAAGATNTGCATCTACAAATAAAGCNACACTCTTAATCTTTCGGTTTAATCCTGANACAAGNTGNTTAGAAANNTCAGGAGTTATATATCTTTTTGATTTTTTAACAAAAACAAAGCCAGCGTATTCNACTTCTAGCTCATTGACAGTTTTTATATCGTCCTCACAAGTTAATCCACATATTTTAATTTCTGTCATGCGATCGCTATTTTATAAGGGACAATAGTTCTTCTTTTTGGGATTTTTTTTGACTTTTCATCTCTTTCAATTCACTTGAAATTTTTGATAAATCTTTAATTGATTTTCTATGGTCAATTCTGAACTTGTACCCTCTAAAAAATTCTGAAAGAGATCCCAAAATAAATCCAATCGCAATAGCCGATAAAACAACTAAAAATACAGGCAATTGGATTAATATAGTTCCTTTATCAGGAAACGCATTCAATCCCAACTTTAAATCAACTAACTCTCTATTATCCAAACAAAATATTATAAGAATAACTAAGAAAAGAAGATATATAGAGCCACGAAATATTCGCAATACTCTCTCCAGACCTATTTATTTAAACGCTCCTTTAGCAACTTACCAGTCTTAAAATATGGCACATTCTTTTCAGAAATTTCAACTTTCTGCCCAGTACGAGGATTTCTTCCCACTCGTCCTGGCCTAGATTTAACCGAAAAAGCTCCAAAACCTCTCAACTCAACTCTGCCGCCAGCAGATAATGCATTTGTTATCTCATCAAAAATTGCAGATACCAATCTTTCAACTTCGCGATGCGACAAATGTGAATTTTTCTCAGCTATTTTTTGAACTAACTCCGACTTGATCATTTGCCCTCTCTCTCAATCTACTGAAAGTTAAACATCTTTTTCAAAATATTGAAATAGATCAACATATTATCTTCAGAAAATTACTTATAAAAATGACTTTTTTTTAGGAATTTTAGCAAAAAATATTGGCACAAATAGTTTTCCTATAAAAAGTTGTAAGTTTCCGGACCCAATTTCTTTTCAGTTTAACATTAGTGATTCGAAATTTTTTGATCAAAATAAATTTTCCAAATATTTAATACTCATCATTCTTTGTTTTTTAGAGCAGCTCCTAATATATCACCCAGAGAAGCCCCAGCATCTGATGATCCATATTGCTGAACAGCCTCTTTCTCCTCAGCTATTTCAAGAGCCTTTATTGATAGTGAGATTTTACGATTATTCTTTTCAATATTTGTTACTCTAGCATCTAATTTATTACCTACGGCAAATCTTTCCGACCTCTGCTCCGACCTGTCCCTAGATAAATCTCCCTTTCTGATAAAAGATTTCAGCCCCTCATATTCAACTTCTATTCCATTTTCCTGAACAGCTGTAACTATAGCTGTTACGATTGAACCTCGCTTTAAAGACTTTACAACGTTGGTAAAAGGATCATCTGCTAAATCTTTTACAGAAAGTGAAACCCTTTCCTTCTCAACATCAATATCTATGACCTTTGCCTCAACAGTTTGACCTTTGGTAAAGTCCTTAATTGCCTCTTCACCAGACTTATCCCAAGATATGTCTGAAAGATGGACCATACCGTCAATATCTCCGTCGAGACCAATAAATAAACCAAACTCTGTTATATTCTTAATTTCACCCTCTAGTTTAGTCCCAACCGGATTACTAGAAGCAAAGTTTTCCCAAGGATTTCCTGTGGTCTGTTTTAGCCCTAAACTGACACGTCTTTTTTCTGTGTCAATTTCAAGTACTGTAACTTCAACTTCTTGACTAGTTGATACAATTTTCCCTGGATGCGCATTTTTCTTAGTCCATGACATTTCCGAAACGTGAACCAAGCCCTCAACACCTGCATCTAATTCCACAAAAGCACCATAATCAGTGATATTNGTTACTACACCNTTATGCTTAGTGCCNATAGCAAACCTATCATGAATATTTGTCCATGGGTCTTNCTCNANTTGNTTCATACCTAAACTTATTCTCTGAGTATCCTGATTTATTTTAATGACCTGCACCTTTACATTATCACCTATTGATAATTTCTCTGAGGGATGACTTATTCTTTTCCATGCCATATCGGTTACGTGTANNAGTCCATCTACTCCCCCTAAGTCAACAAAAGCACCATAATCAGTGATATTCTTAATTATGCCCTCAACAATTTTACCTTCAGCGAGATTGCCGACCACTTCAGCCCTTTGCTCAGCTCTTGACTCTTCTAAAATGGCTCTCCTTGAAACAACTATATTCCCTCTTCGCCGATCCATTTTTAGAACCTGAAAAGGNTGAACTACATTCATTAATGACGAAGCGTCTCTAATTGGCCTTACATCGACCTGGCTCCCTGGCAAAAAGGCTATTGCACCATCAAGNTCAACTGTGAACCCTCCTTTAACTCTCCCAAAGATTATCCCNTGCACTTTTTCCTCTGTTTTTGNCGCCTTTTCTAACTTATCCCAAGCCTCTTCACGCCTTGCNTTTTCCCTACTCAAAACCGCTTCGCCCTTGGAATTTTCAACTCTCTCAAGAAANACCTCAACGGTATCTCCTTCACCCAATTCTGGATCTTGCCCAGCTAAAGAAAATTCNTTNAGATCTATCCTTCCTTCCATTTTATAGCCAATGTCAATTATAGCTTGCCCTGCTTCCACNGCTATCACTTTCCCCTTTACAACATTACCCTCCTTAGGAGTCTCAAGTTCTAAACTTTCATTTAAAAGGGCTTCAAATTCCGCCATCGATACATTTGTGCTCATATTAATTTCTTTCAATTTCTGGCCATGGGGTTNTNCCCCAGGTCTGTTTAAATTTTTATTTNTTATNAACCTATCTNATTATTTAATTTTTCATTCACNGCGTCGATAAAAAGTTTTACTGACGCGTCTATAGTCAATTCTGACGTATCTATCAAGAGCGCATCTTCAGCTTTTANTAAAGGAGCTAAAGAACGACTTCGATCTCTAGTATCTCTTTTCATCAAATCAGCTTTAACCTTACTTAGTGTTTCAGAAGGGTTTAACTTAATAGTTTCAATCCACCTCCTTTTTGCTCTAACTTCTAAAGATGCCGTAATATAAAATTTTATGTCAGCATTTGGGCAAACCCTTGCACCTATATCCCTTCCATCTAGAATAGCTCCCCTAGAGTCCCTTGAAAATTCAATTTGAAAACTTANAAGCCTTTCTCNTACCTCAGGTATTATTGCTATCTTACTTGATAAATTAGATACTTCAGGATCTCTTAAGCCANCTTTATTCAAATCTTNTAGTTTCAAGGTCCCTGCAAATTCTATTGCGTGGCTTTCTATATTTGTAACATTTTTAGCAACTANTTTTAAAGCAACCGCCCTATAAAGTAGACCTGTATCTAAATAAGGGTACCCTAGNATTTTTGACGCTATGTGACAGANTGTTCCTTTCCCGGCACCACCTGGTCCATCGACAGCTAAAACTAAACCCATTTAACACTACAAATTTTAATCAAATTTTGCTCCAATTTTTTTCATAGNGCTAAGAAACTCTTTAAAACTTGTATTAATTGAACTNAAACTATCAACTCTTACAGGCTCTTTAGCTACTAAATCCAAACACAAAAATGACATTGCAATNCGATGATCATAGTAAGTTTTAACNAAAGAACCTCCAGATATTGAGNCTGGTTTTCCAAAAACTGTTAAAGAATCTTCAGTCTCTTCAATTTCTATTCCATTTTGCCTTAAACCATCAGATACCGCCTTTATTCTATCACTCTCCTTTACTCTTAACTCTTTAATACCCTTCATAATAGTCTTCCCCTCAGCCGTAGAGGCTAGAATAGCTAGAATAGGGTATTCATCAATCATTGATGGAGCTCTTTCAGGTGGAACANTTACACCTCTCAGAGGNCCAAAACGAACTGACAAATCCGCAACAGGCTCNCCACCANAAATCCGCTTATTTTCAACAGATATATCCGCNCCCATTTCACATANTGTNTCTTGCAAGCCTATTCTTGTTGGATTTTGNCATATATTNGGTATTGTTATTTCTGANCCATTGACCATTAATGCTGCACACATTGGAAAAGCTGCTGAGGAAGGGTCTCCCGGGATAGAAANCTCTTGAGGATCTAACTGAGCTAANCCCTTTATNTTAATACACTTTGAGTCAGTTAACTGGCTTATTTCTACTTCAGCACCNAAAGTTGAAAGCATTCTTTCCGTATGATCTCTGGTATGAACACTTTCAATATATCGAGTTTCGCCTATAGCATTTAATCCAGCTATCAGTATAGCGGACTTAACTTGAGCAGACGCAACTTTGCCAGTAAAATCTATNCCTACCGGATCATTAGCTCCTANTATNCAAATTGGCAGAAGAGATTTTTCCCTTGCAACAAAATCTGCTCCAAACTTTGTNAGCGGGTCAATTATTCTATCCATTGGCCTTTTCCTTAAACTATCATCTCCAGTAAAAAAANANTTAATTGGAGAGGTGCANACCGCACCAGATATTAAACGTGCAGATGTGCCAGAATTNCCAAGATCAATAATATTTTCNGGCTCAGAAAAACCTCCTACCCCAACTCCAAAAACCTCCCAAATTCCGTCTTTTCTTTTCGAAATTCGAGCGCCTAATTTCTTCATGCAGTTAATTGTAGAAATTATGTCATCAGACTCCAACAGACCATCAATCCTTGAAACCCCTATAGCCATCGAGCTAAAAATGATTGCTCTATGGGAAATTGATTTATCTCCTGGAATACTAATTTTACCAGAAAGCGGCTCATGTGGTTTATTTCTTTGCCTNATATTCATCCCTGATTTTACGAAACCAATTTCAAATGTGTGAANTTACAATANTCTTCTTTAAAACCATGTAATAAGACCGTCGTCCAGCTTTTTTAGCCTTTTCTTCATATTTTGTTGAATGCCAANCTTTCCAAGGNTGAGAAAAATCCNACCCTTTAAAAGAAAAANTTTTAGAANTTTTTTGAGTCAATACTACCGACTTTATATGTGNAAAATATANATCTGAATCCGTTACAACCTTAAGTACTCCACCATCAATTAATTTAGAAGCCAATAGGCGCAAATTTTGATCACTAATAAATCTACGTTTTANGTGTCTAACTTTTGGCCAAGGATCTGGATATAGCAAATATACTTCATAAAGGCTCTTATTGGGTATTTTATNCAAAAGTTTAATCGCGTCCCCATTGAATAAACTGACATTACTGAGCTCTTTTTCAGAAATTTTTATTACAGTGGAAGCTATGCCGTTAAGGTAGTAATCGCATCCTATGAATTTTGATTCCTTATGTCTTTCGGCCTTATGAGCTAAATGCTCTCCTGATCCAAAACCTATTTCAAGATAAACTTTTTTGTTATCAAAAATATTTTCTTTAGGTCCAAAGGTTTCGTAAAGAAATTCCTCCATTTTTCCATCATCAAAAATCAAATCCTTACCATGATTTCTTAAAAATAATTTTTGTTTTTTACTTAATCTTCGGCCTTTAGTTCTACCATACATAGTGAAAANTTCAGAAAAGATNTGCCATTAATTTACCTTGAATTTGATTTAATTTCGTCAATTAAATCCAACTTCTCCCAACTAAAGCCACCGTCAGATTCAGGATCCCTTCCAAAATGTCCATAAGCTGCTGTTCTAGAATAAATTGGCCTCCTCAACCTTAAATGATCTATTATNCCTTTAGGAGAAAGATCCATAGATTCACTTATTGCCNTTTCAATTAATTCACGTGAGACTGTTCCTGTTCCATAAGTTTCAGCAAATATTGATAGAGGCCTATCAATTCCTATGGCATAGGATAANTGGATACAGCATTTTTCCGCAAGCCCCGCTGCTACTACATTCTTTGCAAGGTACCTAGCCGCATAAGCTGCAGATCTATCGACCTTAGTTGGATCCTTTCCAGAAAATGCTCCACCACCATGTGGAGCAGCTCCTCCGTATGTATCAACAATGATCTTCCTNCCTGTTAAGCCTGCGTCACCATCTGGGCCGCCAATTACGAACTTTCCCGTTGGATTAATATGCCACTCTGTTTCTTGACCAATCCATTCCTCTGGTAAGATTTCTCGAATGTAAGGNTCAACAATATTTCTTACATCCTGAGATGAAAGTTTTTCATCTAAATGTTGGGTAGATAATACAATTGACCTAGCCGAAACAGGTTTACCATTTTCATATTTTAAGGTCAGCTGAGATTTTGAATCAGGACCTAATTGCGGCTCNGAGCCATTTTTCCTCACCTCAGACAATCGCTTCAAAATAGCATGAGAATAGTGAAGTGCAGCAGGCATAAACTTGTCATTCTCATTAACAGCATATCCAAACATAATTCCNTGATCACCTGCACCATCACGGTCTACTCCTTGAGCAATGTCCACAGACTGTTTGTGTAAAAGGTTGTCAAAAGTTAGTTTCTGCCAATGAAAACCAGCCTGTGCATATCCTATGTCTTTTACACACATTCTAGCNATACCTTCTATAGATGACATGAGTTTCTCAAGTTTAATTTCATCAGAAACTCCTACTTCACCTCCAACTACAAGTCTGTTTGTTGTAGCAAAAGTCTCACATGCCACCCTTGCANTCTCTTCTTCGCTTAGGAAACTATCTAATATGGCGTCGGAGACGCGATCACAAAGCTTATCTGGGTGTCCTTCCGAAACNGATTCCGAAGTAAAATAAAAACTGCCTGCCATAAAATACCTCTCTAAAATNNTTAAGNATATAATGATGAACAAAAAATANGNTAGTTTGTAAAGGTNGTTTTGCCTAGATATTAAATTTTTTGTAATTTATGGCAATTAAACANAAAAAGCTTNCCGCNATNANTAATAGNAGCCAATTNCGAGGGCCAANAACTGAGTATATTGTTTTTGATGTTCTTGCAGGCAAGGTCACATTTAAGGAGCCTATTTTATTTAAAGGTAAAATTTCAG
>PBQX02000087.1:0-11891 GCA_002725175.2 Paracoccaceae bacterium | reverse complement strand
ATGCCATTTACAAACAAAAAATATACCAAAAATAGTCTTTTTTGTTTACTTTGGTATATAATTGGTACATTATATTATCAATTATTGGAAAATCATTATAATTAATTGTTGATTAAATTTATCAGGATTAATAAACATTAGTAGAAAATTTGAACTAAAAGGACCAACGTTTTATGCTGAATTTCGTTCTAGAAGGCAAAATTGGATCTAATGGGATAGCGTCAAGAATTCGTGAGGAAATCTTAAGCGGTAAGATTTTATTCAAGGATAGGTTACCGTCCGAACGAGTTTTTACTGAAATTTACTCAGTTTCCAGAGGAACTGTTAGAGCAGCCTTAAGACTGCTTGAAGCTGAAAAATTAATTGAAATTCGCTCAGGAAGCGGTGCTTTTGTTTCATATGATCGCTCAAAGAATATTATCTCACCTATCGAAAATGCAAATCCTCTCGAGCTAATCGACGCCCGATTTGCACTGGAACCCCATGTATGCCGACTAATAACTTTATATGGCACAAAGCAAAATTTTGATTCATTAGACAAACTCGCCTACGAAATGGAAAAAAGTGAGGACGACCCAGTAGAGTTTGCATCAGCTGATACAACTTTTCATACGACCTTAACTGAAAGCACAGGGAACAAACTCTTGATATGGATCATTAGTCAAATTACTGCTGTAAGAGGGCAAGCAGAATGGACAAAAGCTAGAAATTTAACACTAAATAAAGAAACCATAAAAACCTATAATAACCAGCATAGAGAAATAATAGATGCAATTAAATCTAGGGAACCTGAAACAGCTGCTAGCTTAATGAAAAATCACTTAGAAACCGCTAGATTATCATTAACAAGAGCATCGGGCACCTAAGTTCTTGCAGATGTCTGCATCCAATTTAAATAAACTCTCTCTGCATTGGATTTAAAATTAACCATATTTTCTTGGCATGCTTTCTGAAGAGTTTCAACACCCATTGGACCCATAGCTACTTCCAATGCTTTCTTATATTCTTGTATGCCAGCCCAATTCTCGACCGTTTCATCTTCTACTTCGAAATGAAACTGTACCGAATGAGCGCGTGTGCCCCAACGCATTGCCTGTACAGAGCATTTCTCCGAAGTTGCTAAAATTTGCACATCATTTGGCAATTTAGTCACTTCTGCACTGTGCCATTGCAAACATTTAAATCTTTCATCAAGCCCATCAAAAAAGACACCTGAAGCTCCAAATTCAGTAAGCTGAACTTCCATTACACCAATTTCAGGATGCTCTGACAACCCAACCTCTCCCCCCAGAGCTTCCGCTAGCAACTGATGTCCAAGGCAAAGCCCCAAATAAGGCACACCCTTATTTACAACAGCCTCTTTGATAAAATTTTTCTCGCCTACAAGCCAAGGATACTTCGATTCCTCCCAAACATCCATGGGCCCTCCCAAGACCCAAAGAGCTTCAAAGTTATCTATGGGTGGCAAATCTTGACCTTCATTAAGATGAATAGTGGTGCATTGGTGCCCATCTTCGTCAAGCAGTTCTCTAAAATATCCAGGATGTTCCACTTTTGCATGTTGCAAAATTAAAATTCTCATCAAGTTTCTCCAAATACGAATAATATAACATTATCATTTTTGATAATAGCTTACAAAAATTAAAAAGATTTAAAAAAAATTACCCACTAGATTTGACATTGCAGTCGAAGGACCACAAAAACATTTACTTAATTAAATTTTTCTGAGAATCTTAACCTCAAAATAATCATTCATTCACTTTAGGACTAAAATGCTAAAAAACAGCAGACCAAAAATAAAAATGTTTTTTCTTACTATGGATGGATTCCCGATGGGATGTTTGTCGTCAGCTATTGAGCCATTACGAGTTGCCAATGAAATAATAGGCTATGAACTTTTCGAATGGAGTTTGGTTTCGGAAAATCAGGTGCCCACAAAATCTAGTGCTAAAGTTAGTTTCGATAATGACTTGGACTTAGAAAAAATTTCTGATGGAGATTTTCTTTTTATCTTAAGTGCACCTACTTCGAAATTCAAAAACCCGGGTAGGGCAAATGCAACAATAAGGAGATTATTTAAGTCTGGTATAGCTATTGGAGCATTCAGTGGTGGCATTTTTCCTTTAGCAAAATCTGGCATAATGGAAGGCATTCAATGCTCTGTGCATTGGTGTTATGAACATGTTTTTCGATCACAATTTCTCAATGTAAGACACAGTAATTCGGTAATTGCGGTAGACAAAAACAGATACACTGCTTCTGGCGCTGGAGCAGTTTTTGACCTAATGCTTACTATAATTGAAAAAGAATTAGGGTCTGTATTAATGACAGAAGTAGCTTGCTGGTTTCAACACCCATATATTAGAACATCTGAGATAACCCAACGTAAACCACTACAACACACAGATGAAACGACTCATAGTTTGCCTAAGCAGGTACAAAATGCAATTAAAATTTTTTCTGAAAATATTGAGATTACGCTTCAAGTATCAGATATTGCGAAGAATATAGGAATATCTCCAAGGCATCTAGAAAGATTATTTCAGAAATACACAAGCCAAAGCCCGTTACAGTATTATAGGAATGTACGCTTAAACCACGCACGGCACCTTGTTCTAAATACTAATAATTCTCTTATTTCCATTGCCATGGATACTGGCTTTTCCTCATCGAGCGCACTTCATCTTCACTATAAAAGAAAATATGGCTCAGCACCTACTAAAGATAGACAAAGGCAAAATGAGTTTCGGGTTACTCAAAATTTAGCAGTCCCATCTGCCATATAATATTTAAGCGGAAATCGAAGCTTGAATTAAAGCGTGATGCAATGAATTTGCAGAGGATCTAGGACCATAAATTAGAAAATCTCTTTTGGCTTTTTCGCATAGGAGATAGACCCCTATATGCTCTAATGAACACCTGCTAAAGCTACCTCCAGGCATCTTATAAAGATCAAGCATGATGCATTTTTCCAAAGCTTTTAATATATTATCTCCAGATAAAGAAAACTTCACCCACCCATCACTTTGATCTGTAACCGCAAACTCTTTACCTAATTTTTCTAATAGATAAATATCAAAACCTTGGGAGAAAACTTCATCACTCTCAATAAACCACTGCCCTTGAGCAGTCCAACTTACCCTAACTTTCTGTGAAGTTATTGATTTTCCTGGACCAGGAACCTCTATATCAAATATAGATTTTAATTTCTTTGAAAAATTCTTTAGCAAAGGACCCGAGCAACCTATGGAAGCTAAAGAATTCAGATGTTTTTCTGTGATTTCAATACCATTAAAAGAACTTCTTTCTAAATCCTTCCCCCCAAGAGCATTTAACGGTTTCAAAGCCAATCTAGCCACGTAATTTCTCCCCTTCTGGATCCACAAAGTGAGCACTCACCACTTCTGCTTTTATATTAGAATTAGCTAGCAAATTAATAATTCTAACCTGCTCACCCTTTCTCTCATTCCCCCTTTTTAGAAATCCTATCGCTATTGAACTCTCAAGAATGGGAGAATAAGCAGCGGAAGTAAGATATCCTTGATCAAACTTAGCATTAACCTTAGCACCTTCCGAAAAAATATGAGATCCTGCTGCGAGAGTATCTTCCCTATTGACTGGCTTAAAGCCAACAAGAGTATAGCCACCATCCAAATTTAAACCTTCGCGCCTTGAAAGCACTGCCCCAATACTGTCCTTTTTTGTCGATACTAAAGCACCCATTCCTAAATCTCTAGCTGTCGTCTGACCATTTAATTCATTACCGGCGGCATGCCCTTTTTCTATTCTCATAACCCCAAGTGCTTCAGTGCCATATGGCACCGCATCAAACTCCTTACCGACAGCAAGAAGGTTTGACATCATCGAATAACCAAATCTGGAGGGCACAGCCACCTCATACGCCAACTCTCCAGAGAAAGAAATTCTGAATAACCTAGCTCTACACCCTGAGAATACGGTCAATTCTCTACAAGCCATAAAAGGAAAAGAATCATTAGAAATATCAAATTCCTTATCAACGACCTTACTGAGAAGTTTTCGTGAATTTGGTCCCGCAATAGCAAATTGAGCCCACGACTCCGTCGTTGAAATTAAGTGAACATCTAAATGAGGCCACAAACATTGCCTGCAAAACTCCAAATGCCTAAAAACCCCAACTGCATTTGCAGTGGTCGTAGTCATCACGAAATGATTTTCTCCCAGCCGAGCCGTTGTCCCATCGTCCATTACCATACCATCTTCACGCAACATGAGACCATACCGCGTTTTGCCAACAGGCAGTTTTGCGAACCCATTTGAATAAACTCGGTTAATAAATTCAACAGAATCTTTTCCTTGAATGTCGATTTTTCCCAAAGTAGATACATCACAAATTCCAACAGAAGACCTAGTCTGCAATACTTCACGATCAACGGATTGGCGCCAATGACTTTCGCCATTACGTGGAAAATATTGAGCCCTTAGCCACTGACCAGTTTCAATAAATACTGCCCCATTTTCCTCTGCCCATTTATGCGATGGCGTTAACCTAACTGGTCGAAAATCTTTATCTCTTGATCTTCCAGCAAAGGCTCCAATTGGAACTGGGTTATACGGAGGTCTAAAAATCGTTGTACCTGTTTCCTCTATTGATCTACCAGTTGCTTCAGCCATAATAGCCAACCCAATCACATTAGAGTTCTTACCTTGATCAGTTGCCATTCCCAGAGTGGTATATCTTTTTAAATGCTCTACAGAAATAAAACCTTCTTGATGGGAGAGCTTAATATCTTTCACGGTAACATCGTTCTGAAAATCAACCCATGCCCTCTTATTTCCATATGGAACATACCAAAAAGGATCATCGTCCAGCTTTGCAGAGATTGAATTCTCAACTGTAGGAAGGTTATATTTTATTTTTGAGAAACCAAGAGATTTAATAATCTTTTCTACTTTTTTAGCCGAATTCTTAAAAATTTCTGAAGTTAAAAAATCGCCTGATGCCGCACCAGCAACTGTCATGTTGTTAGGCAAACTATCGGCAGCCAAAAAAGAATGAATTCTTTCACTCCAGACTGGTCTTTCCCGATGATGACTAGTTAGATGAATATTAGGATTCCATCCCCCTGATACCGCTAGAAAACTACAATCTAACGTTTTGTACTCTCTGGTCGAAGTTTCTAATTTAACTTGGGTTATGCCTCGCCGTCCAAATGTATCAACTACTTTTGCACCTTGAAATATCTCAACATCACTATCTTCTAGATTATCTGACTGCTGATCTGTCCTCGAATCTATTAATGCACGAACTGAAATACCCTTCTCTAATAAATCTTTAACAGTTCTTTCCCCATCATCTGTACTTGAAAAAACAACAACTGATCCTTTTGCTTTAACAGACCAGCGGTTAACGTAGGATCTTAAGGCTCCTGCCTGGATTATCCCAGGGCGATCATTATTTGCAAAAGCAATTAGTCTCTCAGTAGCCCCCGAACAGATTAAAGATGCTTTTGAATAAATTCTCCAAAGCGTTTGCCTAGGCTTTCCTTCAGGTGAAGTAAGTAAATGATCCGTAACCCTTTCCAGGGCACCAAAAATACCGTGATCAAAAGTGCCATAAACAGTAGTCCTGGAAAGATATCTGAAATTGCTCAAACCATTAAGTTTATCAAGAATTGACGCTGCCCAATCAGCTCCTTCCATTCCATCAATTATTTCTGTCTCAGATAGAGCTCTTCCTCCTGGCAAAAAATCTTCATCTACTAACAATACATTAACCCCAGCTTTAGCCGCAAGCCACGCTGTCCATAAGCCCGCCACTCCAGCTCCAACAACGAGTAAATCACAATGTAAAAAGCCTTTATCATATTCATCAGGGTCAGACTGGGTACTTAAAGCCCCAAGTCCTGCAGCCCTTCTAATAATTGGCTCGTAAACAGCTTCCCAAAAACTTTTAGGCCACATAAAAGTTTTATAATAGAACCCAGCTGTTAAGAAAGGTGCAATCAAATCATTTACTGCCAAAAAATCATTTTCAACAGAAGGCCAACAATTTTGACTAAATGCCTCCAAACCTTGATATAATTCAATTGTAGTAGCTTGTACGTTTGGAACAGTACTACCACTTCTTTTAATTGTTACCAACCCATTTGGCTCCTCAGAACCAGCAGAAATAATTCCACGCGGCCGATGGTATTTGAAGCTTCTACCAACTAAGAATATTCCGTTTGCGAATAACGCTGAGGCAAGAGTATCACCTTTAAATCCTATAAGATTTCTTCCATTAAAAGAAAAATGTATTTCCTTTGTTTTATCAATTAGACCACTTTGGAGACGGTTTCTACTCATGGCTTGTTACCTTTTTGGAAACCCATATCATTAGCCAAAACAGCGTCGATAATTTCATGTGTAACAGTGTTTCTTGTTACAATTAACCAAGAGCGATCCCCTTGCTCATGGAACCAAAGCTCTTTATGAATACCATCCGGATTATCTCGTAAATACATGTACTCGTAGAATTTTTTCTGAGCATTCGGTTTTTCAGGATCTGGCCTATCCATAAGAGTGGCGTCGCCTAAATAAACAAACTCTTGAGAATCTCTTGGTCCTAACAATGGATGAGGAATGATCAATTTAAAAACTCCTTAATGAAGGTTCGGTTGGGCACCGACACCTTTTTCATCAATCATTAATCCCCTATTAAAGCGATCAAACCTGAATTCAGTTGCAGTATCATGTGGTGATCCCGTTGCAAGCAAGTGCGCAAAGCAATATCCTGACGCAGGTGTGGCTTTAAATCCACCATAACACCAACCACCATTAAAATAGAGACCCTCAATATCGGTCTTATCAATAATTGGAGAGCCATCCATACTCATATCCATTATACCTCCCCACATCCTTAACAATTTGGCACGCCCAATCATAGGCATTAAAGCCATCCCTCCTTCACAAACATCCTCAACAGTGGCTAAATTTCCCCTCTGCGCGTAGCTATTATACCCATCAATATCTCCTCCGAAAACAAGTCCACCCTTATCTGATTGACTTACATAAAAGTGGCCTGCTCCAAATGTTATAACGCCAGAGAGCACAGGCTTAAGCCCTTCAGTTACAAATGCTTGCAACACATGACTTTCTATAGGAAGGCGCATACCCGCTTTTGCCATTACTCGACCGGAAGATCCTGCCACTGCACACCCAACTTTGTTTGTAGATATCTTTCCTCTAGTAGTTTCTAAACCCACAACCTTTTTATTCTTAATTATAAAACCAGTAACCTCGCAATTCTCAATTATATCCACACCCCTAGAGTCTGCTGCTCTCGCATAACCCCAAGCAACCGCATCATGACGCACAGTTCCACCTCGACGTTGCATTAAGCCTCCCTGGATAGGAAAGCGACTGTTTTCAAAATTTAAAAAAGGGTACATTTCTTGGACCTGTTTTTTATTTAGAAGTTCAGAATCCGCCCCATTGAGGCGCATTGCATTCCCCCTACGAACGAAAGCATCCCTCTGGGGATCNGAATGNATCAGGTTCAAGATACCTCTTTGACTTACCATTGCGTTATAATTCAAATCTTGTTCCAGGTTTTCCCATAGTTTGAGGGAAAATTCATAGAAGGGTTCATTTCCATCAAGTAAGTAATTAGAACGAATTATGGTTGTATTTCGGCCAACATTACCACCTCCTGCCCAACCTTTCTCAAGCACTGCAACGTTAGTTATTCCATAAACCTTAGAAATATAATGCGCCGTCGCTAAACCGTGACCACCTCCCCCAATAATAACTACATCGTATTTTGGTCTTGGTTCTGCACGCCTCCAAGCAGGTTTCCAGCCCTTATGGCCACTGATAGCCTCTTTAAAAATGGAAAATGCTGAGTACCGCATATATCACCCCTTCTTAGGACAAATTAAAATACAATTTACACCTAATCTTGCTTATTTCGGCCAGCAACTACTTTGAAACGGACATTTAACGAAGTGGTTCAGAATTATGCATTCTTTATATTAAAGATGAATTATCCAATAAAACTCTTTTCCTACCCATTCAGGCTCTTAAAAAAACACTATAGTTTAATATTAAACTAAATTAAAAATAAACCCAAAAATACCTATCTGAGCGCTCAAAGATATTTAAACACTAATCTGGAGATGCACCCGTAGCAACAGCTTTCCCGTTAATTACAAGCTGAGGGCATGATGAAACTCCTATTAATTCAGGCCTTTTATCAAGATATTCCTTTACACCTGAAAGATTTTCAATTTCTCCCATAAAACTAGAGATCAAAGGAGTGTCTTTAAATAATTGCTCATCTAGAAGTCTTAAGAGAGAAAATTGATGATAAACCCCAAAATCACAATAAAAAGGCTCGCTTCCATAAAAAAATGGCCCCCCAGAAGTTTCAATTATTCGATTAAAGTAAGACAATTTAGGCTTGAAGCTGCCCAACACCAATTCTTTATTCTTTTCAAAAGCGTCTCCAGACAAAAAGTTAATTGTCATATTTAATGGTTGCAGTAGTTCTTGACTAGACTCAAATAATGCATCCACCTTTCCCAATTCTTCGGTGTTTCTTGGGTTTTTACCAATCAGATTAGAAATATACCTCACAATTGATCCGCTTTGCCATATTTTAATCTCATCGTTCACAACTAATAAAGGCAATTGCCCAAACGGTATTGTCTCTTTTAGCTCATCCCAAGACTTATTATAATAATCCCAAGCCATATGATACTTGTATTCAAGATTTCCGTAGGACAACAAGAGCTGAGCAGGCTCCGCAAAAGCACGCATTTTAAAATATATTAGATCAAGTTTAACATTACTTCCCATAGTACCCTCTTATTAATTCACTCTTTCCGAGATTTGTACAAAGTATCAAGACCTTCTTTCAAATCACTATAGAGCCCCTTTTCGCCTAGGTACATCCTTAATGTTTCATTTAAACCACCTTTAGTACTCAACCCTTTAATTCCCTGACTCAAGCTATCAGATTGGAGAGTTGAAGAAATAAGAGATCTAAGGAAGTCATCAGCCTGGTTGTCATTTGAAGCCTTCTCGGTTAGCCAATTTGAGGCTGTTTTTGTCATTTGTAATATTGGTGACAAAACTGCTTGTGCGATCAAATACCGCTCAAAATCTAGAAAATCGTCAAATTGAATAACATTATTTTCTTTTCCAAAAATTTCTTGTATCAAAACTGAATTAGGCCAACATAAAACTGGAGAGTTCTTATTTTTAATAGCTGGCCAAGGAATCATGATTGATTCAAACTTAGCAGGGCACACCAGTTCCTTAATTTTTTTCTCTGAAACCGCAGCCATAAAGGACACAACCCTTTGATCCTTTCGAAAATTAAGATCTTTTAAGACCAGCTCAGCCTTATCCACAGTTAAGCCAATAAATACTACCTCACTATTATCTATGACTCCTTGATTTTCATTTGTACTGATATTTTGATAAGTTTCTGACAGTCTAACTGAGTTTACCAAACTTCGCTTACTTATACAGATCGTGTGCTGATCTGATACTATGCCCTCTATTACTGCAGTAGATATAGCTCCAGTACCTATAAAACCCAATTGCATAATATTACTCCCAGAGTGAGCTTAAACCTATAGGAATGGGTACATATTTGCACCAAGATACACATGTATCCCTACAAAAATTGCGTACAAGAGCACAACTATACCACCTAGTATTAAATCTCCAGCTAAAGTGCCTTTAACAGGCTCCGGCTCTTCCGAAAGACCTCTATTCAAAAGGAAGATTTGGGCATGCCCCCAAAGGCCTAAACCCCCAAAGAGAATATACGCCATCAGTGTTCCATTGACCAGCAAATGAGCAATGCTCCAAATTATTAAGCCTGTGAGCATAGGATGCTTAACTTTGCTTCCTAAGCGACTTGCATGTCCAAATAATGACTTTCCCGCCTGCATAAACGCTACCGAAATCAGCATCAACAAATGCATTAAAGCAGTTAACCAGGTTGGCGCAGTATAAAAATAGATATCGAACTCATTATGATAGTAACCAAAAGTGATTAAAATTACCCCAGAAACAAGGAATAAAGCCACAAAGCCTTTACCCAAGTTTTCTCCAAATCTATGATCTAAAAATTCTCTTCCTGCAGGCATAAGCCTCTTAAACATATGTCCAAAGCTAAAAAGAAGAATGCCTAATACTATTAAATTCATGATACCTTCTGCACAAAAAAATAAAACTGTTCAGCTATACTTATAAACTATTCCCTTACTCACACCATCACAAAAATAATAAAAATTAAAATCTTTAATAAAATTTTGAACAAATCATTGTTTAATCTTGCACATTGCTTAAGATTAAAAGAAGCTTAAGACACCTACTCAACTCTTTTTGAAGGCTAAAGCATGAATCATAAAGATATAGTTTTCGACGGTCACAATGATCTATTGTTGCGCCTATGGCTAGCTGGCGATCATGGTGGAAATGGTTTCCTCCAATCAACAAGAGTAAATGGCAGTGATGGACATTTAGATCTAAAAAGCACAAAGGAAGGCAATTTTTCAGGAGGATTTTTTGCTATTTTCTCACCTAGCCCAGGTGAACTCCTAAGTACTGATAAAGCTGATACTTCTAAAGCTAAGGTTGCTGCTGAAGATATGATATCAATTGCAAAAAAGATGGAGCAATCCAACCCTTCCGACTTTTCTATTGTCTTGAACTCCAAAGAGATTGAGGAATCGCTTTCAGAAGAAAAAATTGCTTGCATTCTTCATTTTGAAGGTGCGGAAATGATAGAAGAAGATTTGTCTAATTTGAATCATTTTTATGACTTAGGCATAAGGTCAATTGGTCCAGTTTGGTCTAGAACAAACGTCTTTGGACACGGCGTTCCATTTGGATTTCCAGGATCACCAGACCAAGGACCTGGCTTAAGTAAAGCAGGGAAAAACCTAATTAGAGAATGCAATAATTTAGGTATATTAATTGATTTATCTCATTTAAATGAAGCTGGATTCTGGGATGTGGAAAAAATTTCTTCAAAACCCTTAATCGCTACCCACTCAAATGTACATAAACTTTGCCCAACTCCAAGAAATTTAACTGACGACCAACTCGCCGCAATAAAGGATAGAGACGGAATTGTTGGCTTAAACTTCGCAACAGGCTTTCTTCGAAAAGATGGCAAAAAGGACACAAATACAAAGCAAGAGTTAATTGAACACTTAGAATATTTATTGAATATTTTAGGGGAAGACAAAGTAGCGCTAGGATCTGATTTTGACGGTGCCATCATACCTGACTTTATCGGAAATTGTGCGGGCCTTCCAAAACTCACTGAACTAATGAGAGAAAATGGGTTTGAAGATGCACTAATAAAAAAAATATGCTCAGAAAACTGGTTACAGTTTTTAAGGAAAAATTTTTGAAGGTAAGTTGTAAAAGCACTATTTAATTAATTATCGTCAACCTTTTTAAAATGATTGCAAAGCAAATAAGATGGATACTTCCAAAAAACTCCTAGAATGGATAAATAAAACAACTGAAGCAGAAGATACAATTCGACTTCAACCGGCTAATTTTATGGAGGCAACACTAAACAGACCGCCTAAATTAAAAGAAGGGGATAATTTACCACCTCTTTGGCATTGGATATATTTTCTAGAAGCGAAACCAGAAAGTGATCTTGGAAGAGACGCCCATCCCAAAAAAGGTGATTTCTTACCACCCATACAGTTGCCCAGAAGAATGTGGGCTGGAGGCCGCTTTACTTTTTACAATGATCTAGTAATCGGAGAAAAGGCAAAAAAAATCACCGCCATAAAGAAAATCGTAGAAAAAGAAGGGTCAGCTGGCCCTCTCTGCTTTATTACACTAGAACATAAAATTTATTCCAAGGACGAAATTTCCATTATAGAGGA
>PBQX02000110.1:0-15715 GCA_002725175.2 Paracoccaceae bacterium | reverse complement strand
ATTTCTTTCTTAAGTATTGATGGTTTATATAAGGCCATGGGTCACAAGAATGGAAGAGATCCCAAGAAACCTGCATTTACTGATCATTGTTTCACAGGNGAATATCCAACTGGATTAATTGATCAAAGTGGCGAGGACAGATTTNCTCAACTNACATTGCTGTCTTAGGCNTCTAGGGAAGATATTNNTTCAATAAAGAAATCTTCATTAANTTTTTATTTTGGGCAAGAAGACTTTGTCATGTCGATATATTGAGCTTTTAGCCAGTATTTAAAGTCATCAGGCGCCAATGTCTCTAAATTTTTCATTAAGTCGGAAGCTAACATAATAGTGGCAGACTCTNTAATAGAAGTTAAATGATCNCTTTTTTCAAGAAATCTATTGTGGGCTAGCAAAATNAGACAAATAATTAATGCTCCNCGGATTAAACCGAATAATACTCCTAAAGAGCTATCAAGATTCTTTAAGGTTGATTTTTGGATNNCCCTCGAAAATATGGGAGTAAACAATGATAGAAAAATTAATGAAAGTATAAAACATAATGCAATAGATATTAAAATTTCTAACTCGCAATTTTCAAATATTATTTCTTTTATTATAGGAATTTTTTCTAAATGGGGCCCCAAGATGGGAGCAAAAAATATAGAGAGAATNCCTGAGAAAACCCAATTAAGAATAGCAAAAATTTCTTGAGTAACACCTCTGAAATAAGCAATTAATACAGAAAAAGATANTGCAAAAACGGAGAAAAGGTCAAAATAAGTATAATCAGTCAATATTCATCATCCATTAAATTCTGAGATGGTTTTTAAATATGAAATAAAATCAACTAGCCCATTAATTTTTTTCATTTCTATCTTTGTAGTAGCAATGGTTTTAGCGTTTTTAGAAATTAAAGCTTTTGTGAAACCTAATTTTTCTGCTTCCTTTATTCGGCCCTCTGTATTATATGATTCCCTTATAGTTCCTGACAAGTTTATTTCACCAAAAATAACTGTTTTGCTATCAAGCGGGAAATTTAATTTTGAAGATATTAATGCAGCAGCTACAGCTAAATCTGCTGCTGGATCNGATGTTTTTATACCACTAGCAATNCTNAGATAGATATCTAAATTAGAGAAGGTTAAATCACATCTTGATTCTAGAACGGCTAAGAGCATCGATAGCCTGGAAGCATCCCAACCAACTACAGTTCTTTTTGAAGTGGCNAATAATGAAGGTGTGACCAGAGCTTGAATTTCAAGCAAAATTGTTCTCGAACCTTCATTTGCCGGAAATACACTTGTGCCAGTTAAATTATCACCAGAATTAGACAGAAAAAGAGAAGAAGGATTCTTTATTTGTTCAAGACCTGTACTTGTCATTTTAAATATGCCGACCTCAGATGTAGAGCCATATCTATTTTTTGCCGTCCTAATNAACCTAAGTTCATTCCCTTTATCTGCTTCAAAATATAATACAGTGTCAACCATATGCTCTATTGTTTTCGGGCCTGCTAATTGTCCATCTTTCGTAACATGTCCCACTAANATCAAAATTATGTTTAAGCTCTTACATAGAGCCAGAAGCTCTTGGCAAGTATATCTAACTTGGTTTATTGAGCCCGGAATACCTTCTATTCTATCTGAAAAAGATGTTTGAATTGAATCAACAATTATCAATGAGGGAGTGTCTTCATTAATTTTCAATATGATTTCTTCTAAATTAGATAGAGTTGANACNTGAATTTTCCTTTGTGAGATATCCAATCTATTTGACCTGAGTAAAATTTGTGACTTGGATTCTTCACCCGAATAATAGTGAATTTTTTTATCCATATCTGCAATTTTNGAAGCGACCTGCATAAGAATAGTGGATTTACCAATTCCCGGTTCTCCACCTAACAAAATCCCCGACCCCGATACAAACCCGCCGCCAAGCACTATATCAAGTTCATCAATTCCGGTCTTTATTCTAGAGATTTCATTCACTGAACTCTCCAAAGTAAAAAATTCTGTGTCCCCTCTAACTGATCTGCTTTTAGGCTTGTAATCTTCAATCTCTTGTAATGAATTCCATTCTAGGCACGAGTGACATTTTCCTGACCATTTGGATGCAGTAGCACCACAATTACTACATTTATAATTATTTTGGTTCTTTATCATAAGCTATTCATGATTTAGTTNATTATTCTGTATTCAAGAAATCTTTAATGTATTCATCTGATGAAGTTTTCATATTTTTCCTACATCCTATCCAGACAAACTTTCCTTCATTCATAAGAAATACACGGTCTGCAATTGTATTTACTGTATTTATATCATGAGTTATCGTTAAAGCACTTGCTTTAGAGTCTGAAATTAANTCCTTAATTAAATAATTAATCTTTNTTGCNGTAATTGGATCNAGTCCAGCAGTGGGCTCGTCAAANAACAAAATTTTTGGTTCNGTNATGATGGCTCTAGCAATAGCAGCCCTTTTTTGCATGCCTCCAGAAAGNTCAATGGGAAATTGATTTGCAGATCGAATGCTTAAGCCGACTCTTTCCAACTTCTCTTCTGCAAGCTTTTTAANATTTTTTTTTGGCATTTTATTTGGCCCATATAGATACTTAAAGCCAACATTTTCCCAAACACTAAGGCTATCAAACAATGCAGAATTTTGAAAAACCATTCCTAGTTTATTAAAGAAAATTTCTTTATTTCTTTTTAAAATAGGTTGGTTATTAAATTTAATGGAACCAGAAAAAGGATAGTAAATGCCAAGAATACACTTTAATAGTGCTGATTTTCCTGCTCCAGATCTTCCAATTATCGTAATACTATCAGTATTATCATTTGTATTTAAATCAAAACTAATGTCATTAAGAATAAGCTGATTGTCTAGGCTTAATTTAATACGATCAATCGATAATTTTCCTGTGCCGTTTCCACTCATTTTTGAAACATAAATGCAGTTAGTAAGTAGTTAGATGCCAAAATAAGCATTGANGCAGCTATAACTGCTGATGTGGTAGATTTNCCAACACCAGCCGCTCCCCCTTTTGATGTGAANCCAAAATAACANCCTGATAAAGAAATAATTATTCCAAAAGCTACNGACTTAATTAAGCCAGAATATATATCAGACATTTCAAGAAACTTGATTGTATATTCAGTATAAACTAGTAGAGAAAATTGCAAGCTNGTAATGCCAATAACTAAGCCTCCTAATATTCCTATTATGTCACTTATTAGAGTAAGAATTGGAAGGCATATTACTGAAGAAGCTAGCCTTGGTGTAACAAGGTACCTAATAGGNCTTACGGATAAGCTTTTTAAAGCATCTAGTTGCTCGGTAACTTTCATACTTCCAATTTCNGCAGCAATTGAGGATGACAATCTTCCNGCAACGATTAATCCACAGAGCACCGGGCCTAACTCTCTGGTCATCCCTATCGCAACTATTGATGGCACAACAGTTTCTGCATTAAACCGAGAGCCTCCCGAAAAAATCTGTAATGCTAGNGCCGCTCCGGTAAATAATGCAGTTACNCCAACTACTGGAAGGGAGTTAAAGCCAACAGAAATTAATTGCTTAAGAAATGGTTCTGCGTAAAAAGGTGGGGTTAAGGCCTCAGAAAGGGATACTAGAGAAATTTTTATTATTTGTCCTATGGAAACACAGAAATACTCAGCTTTGCGACCTAATTTCTGAATTATTTTTATTAGGTAAATAAGGAGTTCCATTTTTTCCAAGGCGACTTTGTTTCTTCCTTTAGANTAATAAGATTAACCTATTAATAATTTTTAGCAAGGTTTCCAAATCTTGTNTATTTTCCTTCAAAAGAAAGCTCTATTGTGCCGATNGGNCCATGTCGTTGTTTTCCTATTATCACCTCTGCTTTTCCATGAAGTTCTGACATCTCTGATTGCCACTTGGTTATGGCTTCAAGATCATAGTCGCCTGGTTTCTCTCTCTCTTTATAATATTCTTCCCGAAAAATAAATAACACTACGTCTGCATCTTGCTCTATTGAACCACTTTCCCTTAAATCTGCCAGCTGAGGCTTCTTATCATCTCGATTTTCTACCTGTCGTGATAATTGTGATAACGCTAAAACTGGAATATTTAAGTCTTTGGCAATTGCTTTTAGTCCTTGCGTTATTTCCGATATCTCGTTCACCCTATTGTCCTTAAATGANGACCCTCTTACAAGTTGNAAATAGTCTATGATTAACAGATCTAGACCATCTGTTCTTTTTAAGCGCCTTGCTCTACTGGCTAGTTCGGAAATAGATAGTGCAGGGGTATCNTCAATAAAAAGAGGCATGCTTTCAAGCTCTTGAGCTGACTCTACAAATCTCTTGAACTCATCCTCTTTAAGATCTCCCTTTCTTATCTGTTCAGACGCAATTTCACAGGACTCTGAGAGAATTCTAGTCGCAAGTTGTTCTGAGGACATTTCAAGTGAAAAAAATCCTACAGTGCTTTTGGAGTCAGTTTTTTTCATCATTTCCTTTGCCGCATTAAACGCAATGTTTGTGGCAAGTGAGGTTTTGCCCATCGAAGGCCTTCCCGCGAGGATTATTAGGTCAGATGGGTGGAGGCCGCCCAGTTTCTTGTCAAGATCTATAAATTGAGTTGGAAGGCCAGAAGTTCCTCCCCCTTTTTTATATGCAAAATTAGCAGTTTCAACTGCTTTAGCCGCTGCTTTGACGAAAAGGGAGAAAGTTCGTCCTTTATTTTGTCCAATTTCTGCAAGGTCATAAAGTGATTTTTCAGCGTCAGCTATTTGTTGATTGCCATCTTCTTCAAGGTTAATCTTTGCTGCTTTATCTATCATTTCTCCACCTAACAAAATCAGTTGCCGTCTGATTGCCATGTCAAAGATTATTTTAGCGTAATCTTCGGCTCCAGATAAAGAAATTGCAGAACTTGCTAATTTAACTAAATAGCTTGCTCCTCCCAAATCATCTAGGGATTTGTCGTTATCAAAAAATGGTTTTAAGCTAACAGGAGATGCTAGCGAATTTTTCTGTATTTTGCTTGAAATTAATTCAAAGATTTTTGAGTGAACAGGGTCAAAAAAATGATCTTCATTTATTATTTCTCGGATTCTATCAAAAGAATCATTATTTAATAGTAAAGTACCTAATAAAGCTTGCTCTGCCTCTATGTTACTAGGGTATTCGAATGAGTCATTTGCTGTTCTCAAATTTCCATCTTCCATAAAAGAATCTCCTCTATAAGATTTATAGTATGGAAATGAGTTATCCCCAGCCTGTTAATTTCGGGGAAAAGTGATTTTTTTTATGACCTTAAGCGTTAATCCCATTAATTAGGATTTGAGGTGTCCACTTCAGCTGGTTCTTCACCATCTATATGTGTGTTTTCTTCATTATTAGCGGGATCGATTTCTTTANCAGAATCATAGTCTGGAGCATCAGTTTCTTTCTCAAAGAAAGTNCCTAAATCTGTTTGGTTACTTTCNTCTTCANTATCTGCTTTTTTATTATCTTGTGCTAATGCTTCTTCTTCCGATCTGGCCACAATAATTTGAATTTCTACTGACAATTCGGGGTGNAGGCTAATCGGAACAGCAACTATTCCAAGCTCTTTTATTGTATTATTTAATTCTATCTGGCTCTTGCCAATGCTAATATCATTTTCCTGCATTATTAACTGTATATCTCTTGCCGTTACCGANCCATAAAGAGCACCTGACTCAGATGCAGAACGAATTAATACAAATTTTTTCTCTTTAATTTNTTCCTTGAGTTTTTCTGCTTGTTTTTTTGTTTCGAGGTTGTTGGCCTCAAGTTTAATCTTCTCATTTTCAAATCTTTTTATGTTTTCTTCATTTGCTCGTAATGCTTTCTTTAATGGAAAAAGAAAATTTCTAGCATAACCAGATTTCACCGAAACACGGTCCCCCATCTGTCCTAAATTTTTAATTCTTTCTAAAAGTATTATATCCATAATATTTTCTCTATTTTATGGCATATGGAAGGAGNGCCAAAAATCTAGCACGTTTAATTGCTTCAGATAGTTCTCGCTGCTTTTTCATCGATACTGAGGTTATTCNAGACGGTGCTATTTTGCCTCTCTCTGACACAAATTTTTGCAGTAACCTTACGTCTTTATAATCAATCTCTGCAGCACCTTCACCACTAAATGGNCAAGATTTTTTTCTACGAAAAAATGGTTTATTTGTAATCATTTTTTTACTTTCTTTTCATTACTTTCGCTTTGATTAGTCATAAGATTTTCTGGCCATCTTTTCATCATTTCTTGATTTAGCTTGNAGCATAACACTTGGGCCTTCCTGATGTTTGGTTACCTTTACTGTTAGCACCCTTAAAACATCTTCATGTATTTTCATTAGGCGCTCCATTTCTTTTACAGCTTCCCACGGAGAGTTGCTCTTGTAAAAGCAATAATGTCCTTTTCGATTTTTATTAATCTTATACGATAAGGTCTTCATTCCCCAATATTCTTTGTCTAAAACCTTACCTTTATTTTCAGTTAANACTTTTTCAAAGTTGTCCATGATTTCATCAACTTGCGTGTTTGAAATATCTTGTCGCAAAATAAAGACGTGTTCATACAAATTCATTTGCATACTTTTTTCTATCAAAATTTTTCAATTATATTACCCCATGCATTTATTTAACAGTAAGCCATTTTGCGACATACGGAAAGAAATGTACTTATACAAGTGATTTTAGTTTTTGCAACCTATTAGTTAAATAAAATTTGCTATTATTTGCCAAACATGATTGTGGAGATTATACCATTGCTGATAATAGAATATAAACATATAAANAAATTTGAATGAAAGAAGTTTTAAGTTATGAATGTAGCATTNTTATTTCCGGGTCAGGGTTCACAATACGTAGGAATGGGAAAGTCCTTGGCAGAGAATTTCTTAGAATCAAAACAAGTTTTTGAGAGAGTNGATGAAGCTTTAGGTGAGAACTTATCAAAGTTGATCTGGGATGGTTCTGAAGAAGTTTTAAAGCAGACCCAAAATGCGCAACCTGCTCTAATGGCAACGTCAATGGCTGCAATTGAAGCAGCTAGAGCAGTAGGTTTTGATTTTGGTAATGTGCGGTATGTAGCAGGACATTCCTTNGGAGAATATTCTGCTTTATGTTGTTCTGGAGCTATGAGCTTAGAGGATACTGCTATTATTTTAAGGAAGCGNGGTAAAGCCATGCAGAGTGCTGTCAAGTCGGGTGANGGAGCTATGGCAGCTATTATTGGTATAAGCCTTGAGGAAGTTAAAGAGGCAATTTCTAATATTTTAGACCATGGGGTATGTGAAGTAGCAAATGATAATGAGCCTAAGCAAATTGTTATATCTGGCCATAAGAAAAAAGTAGAAAAAGCCTTAGAAATTTTGAAAGCAATTGGTGCTAGAAGAGCAATTTTACTGCCTGTGTCAGCTCCTTTTCATTGCTCGCTTATGGAGCCAGCAGTAACAGAATTGGAAGGATCAATTTTGGANTTAAAACTAAGTAATTTAAATATACCGATAGTTTCAAATGTTACTGCCAAAGAAATGTTAGACCCTAAAGAAGTTAAAATATCATTGATAAAGCAAATTACATACCCTGTAAGGTGGAGAGAAAGTATTTCATATCTATCTGTTANGGGTANAAATAGATTTATAGAATTTGGGGCTGGAAAGGTATTGTCAGGTTTGGTNAAAAGGATTTTGGAAGATCCAATNNTNTNAAATATTGGAGAATTTTCAGATTTAGAAAAATTAAGGGAGGAATAAATTGTATGATTTTACTGAAAGAAAAATCCTGATAACTGGATCTTCAAGAGGAATTGGTAGAAGGATAGCAGAGGATTTTATTTCATTAGGGGCTAGGGTTTTGATTACTGGAACAAATGAGACTTTATTAAGGGAAGTCAAGGATGAATTAGGTTCACGCTGTCACTATGTGAGGTGCAACTTCTCTAATACTGAAGAAATTAATAGTCTTTTTGATCAGGCTGTTAACAAGTTTGGTTTCATTGATACTTTGATCAATAATGCAGGAATAACACGAGATGGACTATTTTTACGGATGTCTAATATAGATTGGATGGAAGTCTTAAATATTAATCTAAATAGTGCCTTTCTCTTGTCCCAACTGATGATTAAGCCTATGATAAAAAACCGATTTGGAAGAATAATAAATATTTCTTCCATAGTTGGGACAACTGGTAACGCAGGGCAGACCAATTATGCTGCTTCGAAGGCTGCGATGGTAGGGTTTTCAAAAAGTTTGGCTATAGAGGTGGCCAACCGAAATATCACTGTTAACAGTATAGCGCCAGGGTATATTCAAACCGAAATGACTGATAAGCTTTCAGAAGGCCAAATGGAAGCAATTGTTAGCAGAATTCCATCTAAGAAGATCGGCATGCCAAANGACGTTTCAAACCTAGCAGTATTCTTGAGTTCATTGCAAGCTGAGTACATTACTGGTCAAACTATTCACGTGAACGGTGGCATGTATATGTCTTAAATTTAATTATGGNCTTAGCCAANATCACTTCCATANTTTACAAAATCTTTTAATTTTTTGAGAAATTAGTTGCCTTATATTGATAATATGATATTAGGCGCTCATCATTATTAAAAACGATTATTAAAAGTTTTNAATTTTAATAATTGCCAAGTTTAGCAAGGAGCAGAAAATGAGCGATATTGAAGGGCGCGTCAAAAAAATAGTAGTCGAGCATTTAAGTATAGAAGAAGAAAAAATATCTGAGAGCGCTTCATTTATTGATGACCTCGGTGCAGATAGTTTGGATACAGTAGAGCTAGTTATGGCTTTTGAAGAAGAATTTGGAGTGGAGATTCCAGATGACGCAGCTGAGAGCATTCAAACTTTTGGTGATGCAGTCAAGTATATAACNGAAAATTCATAAGAACTTGGTTGGGAAGAAATCATTAGCAGTATTTTCTCTTAACGAGGTAAAATATGTTAGCAGTAATTTTTAATTTTTNATGAGNCGTGTTGTAGTAACAGGCTTGGGCTTAGTTAGCCCTTTAGGNTGTGGCTTTGAGAATAGTTGGAGTAACATCCTTAAGGGNAAGTCNGCTTGTGGCCCAATTACTAAATTTAATGCAGAAAATTTTGCTACACAATATGCTTGTGAAATCCCAATTGGATCCAAAACTGGAGAATTTAACCCATCGGATTGGATGGAGGAAAAAGATCGCAGGAAAGTAGATGATTTTATCCTTTATGGGATAGCGGCTTCTAAAGAAGCGATAGATGATTCTGGTTGGNTGCCCAAAAGTCAAAATGATCAATTTAGAACGGGAGTTATGATAGGTTCGGGAATTGGGGGNCTTGATTTAATTTATAAAACTTCTCTAACTTTGAATGAAAAGGGCCCACGTCGAATTTCTCCCTTTTTTATTCCTGGGGCTTTGATCAATCTGGTATCTGGGCAAGTATCCATTAGGTTTGGCTTAAAAGGTCCCAACCATTCGGTTGTAACTGCTTGTGCCACTGGAGCTCATGCAATAGGCGATGCAGCTAGATTAATTCAAAATGGTGATGCAGAAGTTATGCTGGCTGGAGGTGCAGAGAATCCAATTTCTGAATTGGGGATAGGGGGGTTTAATGCATGTAAAGCTTTATCGACGAAATTCCTTGAAACTCCTGAAAAGGCATCACGTCCATATGACATAGATCGAGACGGTTTTGTAATGGGAGAAGGTGCTGGNGTAATTGNTNTAGAGGAGTATGAGCATGCGAGAGCACGTAAAGCAAAAATTTATTGTGAGTTTGCCGGATATGGCTTATCTGGCGATGCGCACCATATAACTGCTCCTTCAGAAGACGGAGAAGGNGGGAAAAGGGCAATGGAAGCGGCTATTAATTCCACTAGTATTCCTAACCTTAAGNTTGATTATATTAATGCGCATGGAACGTCTACGATGGCGGATACAATTGAGTTAAGAGCAGTAGAGGAAGTTGTTAAGGGTTANGCACACGAAGTTTCTATGTCATCAACAAAATCATCAATTGGTCATTTGTTGGGAGCAGCTGGTGCTGCTGAAGCTATATTCTCTGTATTGTCAATTNGAGATCAAATTGTTCCCCCTACTATAAATTTGGAAAATCCAGCAGAGGAAACTCTTATCGATTTAGTTCCTAAAAAGCATAAACAAAGAGATGTGAACATTGTAATGTCAAACTCATTTGGTTTTGGGGGAACCAATGCATCCGTTTTGTTTAAAAAATTCTTGAGCTAAATGTTCCTAAGATTTATTAGAAAGCTTATTCTGCTTTCTGTATTGATACTTGNAATCATATATTGCTCGCCAATTGCTCTTAAATATTATGCCAATTTAGAAGGCCCTTTACTNGAAGAAATTAACTTTGAGATAGATAAAAATCAGAGCCTGACATCGATTTCTGGCAAATTGAAAAAATATGGTGTAATTCGAAGCAAAATACTTTTTTTGTCATACATAAAGCTTCAAGGGTATGAAAAAAAAATAAGATTTGGGGAATATCTTCTACCTNGTCGCATTAATTTAGAAAATTTGTTAGATTTATTTTCTTCTGGAAAGCAAATTAATTATTCAATTACAATACCGGAGGGTTGGTCAAGTTGGAAAATTGTANAATTTTTAAACTCNAATAAATACTTGTCAGGGGAAGTTGAATCTTTGCCAGTTGAAGGNAGTTTNTCNCCGGATACATATTTTGTCGCAAAGGGTGAAAATAGAAATAAGGTANTTGGGAGGATGNAATTAAGGCAGGAGNAANTCTTAAGGAAAATTTGGAATGATNGAGATAGCGATCTGCCNTTGAATTCACCTANGGATCTGCTAATTTTAGCTTCAATTATTGAAAAGGAGACTGGTATAAGTGCAGAAAGAAGGATAATAGCNTCTGTCCTAATTAATAGAATTACCAAAGGTATGAGATTGCAGGTTGACCCAACTGTGATTTATGGCCTCACAAAAGGGAAGGGAAAGCTAGGAAGACCCCTTATCTCAAGAGACTTAAAAACTGCAAGTGATTATAATACCTATTTGCTATCTGGTTTGCCAAAGGGGCCAATTTGTAACCCAGGTAAAGATTCTATTTTGGCTGCTAGCAAACCTGAGAAAACTAATTTTCTTTACTTTGTTGCAGATGGTGAGGGAGGGCATCTTTTTTCTGAAAACCTTTCTGAACATAATAAGAATGTTAAACGTTGGAAAGAGAGATTAAATTAAAAATTTTCTTACTATAGGAAAAATTTAGGAGTTATTTTTTATGTTATCTAAAGAAATTTGGGACATTATGAATAAGGAAACACAGGAAGTTATTGAAGGGGATAGCTTCTTGGAAGAAATCTTAAATAAATCAATTTTAAGACATGATAGTTTTTCAGAAGCTTTAAGTGATTTGTTTGCCAGAAAGTTGATGGGAAAGGAATTTTTTTCGTATAATGAATTATTGAATGTTTGCAAAGAAAGTCTGAATAATAATGAAGGTATAGTTGAGCAGGCTGCAAAAGATATGTTGGCATTTTATGAAAGAGATCCCGCTTGCACAAAGTTTCTGGAGCCTTTTCTTTTTTATAAAGGGTTTGTTGCGGTTCAATGTTATAGAGTTGCAAGAACTAGATATTTAAGTGATCAGTTTGAGTTTGCAAAGTTTATACAAATGAGAGTTTCAGAGCTCTTTAGTGTTGATCTTCATCCTCAAGCAAAGATAGGCAGTGGACTGATGATTGATCATGCTCATAGCATTGTAGTTGGTGCAACCTCAGTGATTGGGGACAACGTGTCAATGCTTCATTCAGTTACATTGGGAGGCACGGGAAAGGAAAGGGGAGATAGGCATCCAAAGATCGGCAATGGTGTTTTGCTAGGGGCTGGGTGCTCTATTTTGGGGAATATTTCAATAGGATATTGTTCAAAGGTAGCTTCTGGGTCTGTGGTGCTGAATGATGTTCCGCCATGTAAAACGGTAGCAGGAATTCCTGCAAAAATTGTTGGAGATTCTGGATGCGATAGCCCATCTCATGAAATGGATCACAGTATACCTTAAATATTAATGTAAGAGCCTTAAGGGGCTTTCTAGATAAAAGGATATTCTATCTAGAAACTGTGCCCCTAAGTATCCATCTATAGCTCTATGATCTACAGATAAGTTCAAGGCCATAACGTTGTGAGGCACGAGCTTCTCAGATTCTTCGCAAACAAAAGGTTCTTTACTTATTTTTCCCACTGCTAAAATGCTTGCTTGTGGTGGATTTATTATTGCATCAAAATTATCTACTCCCACCATGCCTAAATTTGAAATAGAGAAGGAGCCACCAATGTATTCTTCAGGTTTCAGGGATTTTTCTTTTGCTTTACTAATTAATTCCTTGCTTTCAGAAGCGATATCGCCCAGAGACTTTAGTTCAGCCTTTTTTATTATAGGGGTAATTAATCCATCCTCTAGAGCGACCGCTATAGACACATCTGAGTTTAAAGATTGGTATATTTTTTGATTTTTGTAGATGACGTTGCACGTTGGAAAGTCTCTAAGTGCTTGAGCACATGCCTTTACTATTATATCATTTATAGTTATCTTATTAGTATCAGAACTTGTCTCATTTAGTTCAGTTCGAGATTTTAACAATTTTTCAGCACTAATTTTTCTTCGAAGATAGAAGTGAGGAATATCTTTTTTAGCGTCTGACATCCTTTTGGCAATAATCTTTCTCATCGGGCTTATTGCGATCTCTTCGTATTTGTTCTTAAGTAATTCCGTGCTCTCGTCGTTTATTGGAACATTTCGATTAGTAGGTTGTATTTTTTCTATATCAGATTTTATTATCCTTCCACGGGGCCCAGTTCCTGAAATTTTATTTATATCTACCTTATTTTCTTTGGCTAACCTCCTGGCCAGTGGTGATGCAAAAACTCTCTGATTGTCAATAGCTTCTGACTGAGGAGCCTGTTTCTGTAAAGAAAAATCTCTTTGGCGGATTTTTGTTATATTGTCAGATTCAGATATTCTTTTCCTTTGAATGTCTTGATTTTCTACTGGTACAGAAGGGCCTTCATTATTCGTTTCTTCCATGCTCGATATATTTGCTATTACATCATTAACCTTTATTTCCGTTTTTCCTTCTGTCGCTATAAGCTCATCTACTGTTCCTTCATAGATGCTTTCAAGCTCCATAAGTGCCTTATCTGTTTCGATTTCGGCTATGATGTCACCGATTTTTATTTCATCGCCTTCTTTGACGAGCCATTTGCTTAAGGTTCCGCTTTCCATTGTAGGAGATAAGGCTGGCATCAAAATTTTTTGCATGAATTTTACCTATAAATTATTTCTTTAGCCCGATCTACCACTTCTTGAGTATTGACTAGAGCAAGTTTNTCAAGATTTTCGGCATAAGGCATCGGNACATCTTTCCCNGNACAATTTATAACGGGAGCGTCAAGGTAGTCGAAGGCCTCTTNCATNATTAGTGCNGTAATATTATTGCCAACGGAGCATATCGGAAAACCCTCTTCGATAGTTATGCATCTATTTGTCTTTTTTACAGATGAAATTATTGTATTCTTATCTAAGGGCCTGATAGTTCTCAAATCTATAATTTCAGTGCTTATCCCTTCTTTTGAAAGAAGTTCAGCTGCTTCTATGGCATATGTCATTCCAATGCCAAAGCTAATCAATGTTAAGTCTGTTCCCTCTAGAAAAATTTTTGCTTTTCCTATCGGGATAACCTCTTCAGAGGCTTCTCTTTCAAATTTTTTCCCATAAAGAATTTCATTTTCTAAAAATATCACAGGATTATTATCTCTGATTGCCGATTTTAACAGACCTTTAGCGTCGGAAGCAGTATAGGGCTGAATAACCTTCAGTCCTGGGATTGAAGAGTAAAATGCACTAAAATCTTGAGAATGTTGGGCTGCAACTCGAGAAGCTGCTCCATTTGGACCTCTAAAAACAATTGGGCAAGAGATTTGCCCTCCTGACATGTATAATGTCTTTGCCGCTGAGTTCACTATTTGATCCATTGCTTGCATAGCGAAATTAAAAGTCATGTATTCTACTATTGGTCTCAAGCCGGAGAAGGCAGCTCCAATTGCTAAACCAGTAAATCCATGTTCTGTAATAGGAGTGTCAATAACTCTTCTTGGTCCGAAAGTATTTAGTAATCCTTGAGAAATTTTATAGGCACCCTCATATTCGCCTACCTCCTCACCAATTAGAAATACGTCATCATCTCTCGACATTTCTTCCTTTATTGCATCTCTAATTGACTCCCTGACGGTAATTGTGTCAAGTTTTGTGTTAGGTATTTCGAATTTGCCTACACTTTTTTCTACTTGTTCTTTTGCTTTAGAGCTGGTTCTCGAGTCCTTTTGATGCTCAGTTGCCTCACTAGAAATCTCAGCTATTTTTCCATTCACCTTTACAGCTTCCGAACCTTCTGGCACAAGAATCTTTGATAAAAAACCATCTTCGGGGGCTTCTAGCTCCATCACAGCTTTATCTGTCTCAATTTCCGCAATTATGTCGCCTGAGGAAATTGCGTCGCCCTCTTGTACAAGCCACTTAGTTAATTTTCCCTCTTCCATTGTTGGTGATAAGGAGGGCATTAGTAAATCTCTAATCATTCTTTTTCTTTAACTGTATATATCTGTCCAAAGTTCATTGTCATCCGGGATATCACTGCTGATAGCAAAATCTGCGGCATCTGAAATTGCATCCTTTATCTGTTTGTCAATGTCCTTCAGTTCAGAATCGGTTGAAATATTATTACTAATTAGGTAACTTCTAAGATTGTCGATAGGATCTCTCTCTTCTTTTATTTTATTGACTTCATCTCTAGTTCTGTATTTCGCAGGATCTGACATTGAGTGGCCTCTGTACCTATAGGTATTCATTTCTAGAATGTAAGGACCTTTACCTGACCTGCAATGCTTTTCAGCTCTTTCACCAGCTTCTTTGACAGCTAAAACATTCATTCCATCAACTGCTTCACCTGGTATGTTAAAAGCTTGGCCTCTAGTATATAAGGCAGGGGAAGAAGAAGCTCTTTCAAGAGATGTTCCCATAGCGTATTGATTATTTTCAATTACAAATACAATTGGGAGGACCCAAAGGCTTGCCATATTAAAAGTTTCATATATTTGGCCTTGATTTGCCGCACCATCCCCAAAATAACCAAAAGCAATATTATTATTTTCTCTATACTTATTTGAAAAAGCCAACCCAGCTGCAATCGGAACTTGAGCTGCAACTATCCCATGTCCCCCAAAGAAATTTTTTTCTCTAGAAAACATATGCATAGAGCCTCCCTTTCCTTTCGAATACCCGGACCCTCTGCCTGTTAATTCCGCCATAATTCTCTTTGGGCTCATCCCACACGCGATCATGTGTCCATGATCTCTATAGGATGTTACTCTTTGGTCTCCTTCAATTGCGATGCTTTCTAATCCAACTACTATGGCTTCTTGCCCTATATAGAGATGACAAAATCCACCAATATGACCCATGCCATATAGCTGGCCAGCTTTTTCTTCAAAGCGCCGAATAGTGAGCATTTCTTGAAAAAAATTTATTATTTCTCTGTTGCTGGTAGTTTTAAGAGGTTTCTTACCCATAATAATCTAATTTAGTTTAATGTTAAACCAAATATATCATAAATATGTGTAGATTGCTAGAAAAATTAATAGAAAAAAATAGCTTCATTTGATCTTGCAACCCTTAAAATTTTTCTTGCTTGCTCG
>PBQX02000046.1:0-8383 GCA_002725175.2 Paracoccaceae bacterium | reverse complement strand
GGATTGGAGTGGCCATATAAACCAGCAGAATATTCACCTAAAAAATCTGTATAGCTATCTCCATCAATACTTTTCAAATATGTGCCATTACCAGATTGAATGGTAATTGGGAAAGGGTCATAATGAAGTACGGTTCTAGTATTACCACCAGGTAATACTTTAGAAGCCTTTTCCCAGCGATCTAAACTTTTTGGATTATTAGCAATAAAACGGTCGCTAGCTGAGCCTAGAGATTCCAATAAGAGATTATGATTTTCGGGATGGGCTCTGCGCATTTTTTGTCCTTAAAAAATTAANTGNTATTAAAAGTATAAGAGGAATACCTTAAAGGCAAACAATGAAAAGCCCTGAACTTGATATTGAATCCGGTTGGATATTTTTACCTAAGTCATTTAGAGTTTTTATAGATAGGAAGCATTAATATTGACAAGTAAGCATTGAAAATAATACCCTTTTTACAAACAATTATTGGAGGATGGAATGTCGGTTGGATTGGCCCCAAGGCCAGCTAATGAAGAGAGAAGGGCTCAGGCAGTTGTAAAAACTGGTCTTATTGATGCCCCTAATCCAGAAATTTTTCAGGTTTATTGTGACTTAGCTAAGGATATTACGGGTTTTGAAGAGGCTTATTTTAGTCTNTACGATGGTGAAATGTCATGCGGAATNGCTGCTGCAGGAAGTGAAGAATTTGAAGTTGGTGAAAAAGGTCTAAGGCATGAGAATAGTATATGTTCGTATGTGTTATTAGATACTGAGCCTCTTATTATGGAAGACATTAGTAAAGATCCATTTTGGAAAACCCACCCGAAAATTTTGGATGGNACAGGCATACTTGGNTACGCAGGCTTTCCAGTTATTAATAAAGATAATTATGCNCTCGGCACTCTTTGTATGATGAATAGCGATCCAAAGGCCCTGTCAGAACATCAAATCGAATTAATAAAAAAGATAACAACTAACATTGCTCTTTTATTGGACAGTCAGATTGATCAGAAAGAATTGACTTCTCAGAAAATTTTAGAAGCCTTAGGAGTGTTTCAAAAAGGCAATAGGGANCTAGACTTGGATGACTTTAAACTCTTTCTATCTATGTCAGCTGACTTACCAGTAGATAGAGTGTCATCTGGAAATCTGATACAAAATGGCCTTTGCGAGATATCAGAAACCGAGAAAGTTATNTTATCTTCAATGGGGCGACAGTTNCTCATGGATATGAAGTTAGAATCTAAGCCCATGAAAAAGGTTAAAATAAAAGGAGATGCAGCAGAGGATCTCATTGATGAGATGTTTGCTAGTTTAAANTAANATGTANGCAAAGATTTACAGTTACAAATTTTCGGGGNTAAGTGAAGCAAAAGTAGCGGCTACTTTTTGTTCNGACAGTTTNGGGAAGAAAATTGTACCGTATAANATNAGGTCGTTAAATATTTCTATAGGTCAATGCGGTAGTGTCTCTATAAATTTAAAGTTTGAAACAGGTGAAGATCTCAAAAAATTTGAAGAAGAATCAAAGGATTTTTTTTCAGACCTCAAAAACACTTTTGTATTTAAAGAAAGCAATTTCTCTGGAGTTTATATTTATAACTATGACTCAGAACTGACTGCAACAGAAATATCACTAAACTAATATGACTCACTAGTTTCCCATCAGTGCGCTGTCAAAAGGAAAGCGGGTAAGATTTTCAAAACCTGTTTCTGTAATTATTACCTGATCTTCTAATTTGATAGAGAAATCACCGCCTTCTGGACTTACCAAAGCTTCGACACATAGAGCCATTCCTGGCTCCAGATGATAATCATACGACCCCTCAACAAAATTATCAGTATAGGCAATCATAGGCCATTCATCGCATAGTCCAACACCGTGCATTAAGCAGCCATATTTTCCTTTTTGATATTTTTTATCGAGCACATGGCTATTAAAAGTGAGATCTTTCATNTGAACTCCNGGTTTTAACATTTCCATATTTTTTTGTATGTGNTCATGCGCATGCTGCATCGCATAAANCATATCAGGTCTGGGTTTTTTATCTCCTATCCACATAGTTCGACTTATATCAACGCAAATCCCATAACTTCCAATTAAGTCAGTGTCATAAGCAACAATCTCATTATTTTGGACAATTCTTGGCCCACATTCCTGAAACCATGGGTTTGTTCTNGGNCCCGAGGATAAGAGNCTGGTTTCAATCCATTCTCCACCTCTTTTAATATTTTCAGCATGTAACACAGACCATATATCGTCTTCAGAAACATTGCCTAAAGGAACCATGTCTCTTGCAAATCCTTCCATTTTATAAAGGGCATTTTCACATGCAACCGATGCGCATCTCATTGCTAATATTTCATCTTCACCTTTTATAGANCTGCATTTTTCAGTGACTTCTTCGCCTTCCATGATTTCAAAATTTTGTGCTTCAAGGGCCTTAAGGCCATGAACTTGGATTTTGTCGACTGCTAATCTATTATTTGCACCACCGTGATCTTGTATAAGTAATCTTACTTCGTTGGCAAATTGGTCTGCAGCAATATCAATTTTATCCCCGCGGTTGAAATAAAAGAGATCTGCCCCCGATCTACTTTCTTTAACCAAAGGATTAAATGAAGAGAGAAATGGTGAATTTTTATAATCCCAAATTACCATATAGCCGTCAGCACAGAGAAGGACTGCTCTAAATGGGTTGTGGGTGTTCCAGAGTTGCATATTAGTACTGTCTGTTGCNTATCTGATATTCAGAGGGTCGAAAACCAAAAGCCCTCCGTAATCTCGTTCAACTATATGTTGTGTTAACCTTTCCCACCTAAAGGCACGCATTTTCTGGATATCAGGTAAATTTANAGCCTCTTTTTCCCACTCTTTAAAAGCTAGNTGAGTTGGTCCAATNTCNATTCTATTTTTTTCGTTAGGAGTATTGTCGCCTAATTTTTCACCCTTGGCGGGATCAATTTTTCTCCCATCTCTATAAAAATCTTTCATCATTATCTAAACCTTAATTAACTTATTTACTTTACTACATTCTTATTCGTTCTCCCTTCGGNTCCCATGGGCTTGCACTAATGACCTTGCAATTTCTTTCTACACCTACAATATGAGTTTTTAGACTTGTCCCTGGTTCAGAAAATTCAGGTTCNACAAGTGCCATTGCAAGGGATTTATCAATTGAATGGCCNTATCCGCCTGAGGTGGTCATGCCGACCCTTGTATTTCCATTCCATAAAGGCTCATANCCGGCAGCCTCNGCTTCAGCATTTTCAATTTCGAGAGTTACGAGGCTTTGTTTTAATTTNNCCTTNCCTGCTTCANGTTCCTTAGTAGCTGGAANCTTTCCAACATAATTCACGTTTTTCTTCCAAGAAATCCACCGATCCATNCCNGTTTCNCCTGGTGTGTATGCTTGCATGAATTCTGCATTCCAAATTCCAAAGCTTTTTTCCAATCTTAANGTATTAAGAGTATAATATCCGTATTCCTTNATNNTATANTCTGAACCTGCTTCTATTAAAAGTTCTCTTAGGACGCTCAACTCTAGGGCGTGGCAATTAATTTCATATCCTAGCTCTCCAGCTACGGACAGTCGTCCAACTTTAGCCCTTATCAATCCTACATCCATCTCTTGGCAACTCATAAATTTAAAGTTTTCATTTGAGATATCCCTTGAAGTAAGTTTCTCAAGAACTTTCCTTGCATTTGGTCCTGATATTGAGTAGCCGCAGATGTTGTCACTTATATCTTTAACTTCCACATGGCCGCCGGTTTTGAGGTCTCTTAATCCGCCAGGCAAATGGTCGTGAAACCATCTCATATGCCATTCTCTCAAATAATAACTGCCCATTATCCAGAAGGTTTCATCATCCCAATTGAAGCAAGTTAAGTCCCCTTTTAATCGTCCATCATGACCTAGCATAACAGCCAATCTTGATTTATTTTTTTCTGGTAGATTTGTAGAAAATAAATGGTTTAACCATTCTCTTGCACCAGGTCCGGAAACTTCATATCTGCTAAAGCCAGATATATCTAACATTCCTACGTTTTCTCTGACATTTAAGTGTTCAGCTTTAACATATTCGAATGCATTTGACCTTCTTAGGCTTGGAACTTCTTTAAAATTATTTGGGCCAAACATGAGTGGAACTTCTAATCCCCAGCTGTTTCCAAATATTGCACCATCTTCTTTCTGATCTCTCCAAACGGGCGTTCTTTTCAGATCACGTCCTGCAGGTAATTGCTCGTTGGGATAACTCATTACAAATCTTCGGCTATAAAACTGACCAGTTGTTTGCTTTATATATTCTCTGTTTTCCGTAAACTTGCCGTAGCGTGCTATGTCCATCGACCATGCATCAGCTTCTGTTTCACCATGTATCATCCACTCTGAAAGAGTTTTTCCTACGCCTCCTCCCTGTAGGAAACCAGCCATAACGCCACAAGCAAGCCAGTAATTTCTAAGACCTCTTACTGGCCCAACTAAAGGGTTTCCATCAGGAGAGAAAGTGAAGGCTCCATTAACCCAGTTTTTTACCCCAACGTGATTTAGATCTGGATATCTTGCAAATGAAAGTGCAAGTTCGTTTTCTATCCTATCAAAATCTTCTTTAAAAAGTTCCATCCCGTAATTCCATGGAGCACCATCCATAGCCCAATGCTCATGTTCAATTTCATAAATGCCAACAAGAATACCCTTATCCCACTGTCTCATATAAGTGAATCCTTCCAGATCAACACACATAGGTACTTCGAAATCCATTTTTTCAACTGACGGAATTGATTCTGTTACTAGGTAGTGATGCTTCAAGGGTGAAACTGGAAGCTCAAGTCCTGCCATCCGTCCAACTCGCTTGGCCCATAAGCCGGCAGCATTAACAACGTGCTCAGCATGAATCGTTCCTTTTTCGGTAACTACTTTCCAGCTTCCATCAGAGTTTTGCACAAGTTCTTCTACTTTATTATTTTCAATAACTTCAGCACCAAGTTTTTTGGCTGCTTTTGCATAAGCCCAGACTGTGCCGGTAGTATCAACATATCCTTCTCTGTCTGCCCACATGCCACCTAGAACACCTTTCACGTCCATAATAGGACATTTATCTTTAATTTCTTTAGGAGTCATTAGGTGTACGTCTTCAATTCCAATAGTTTGGTAGGTACGATAAGCGCTTTGTAGCCACTCCCATCTGTCCGGCGTACTGGCTATAGTAATTCCGCCAGTCATATGTAAGCCTATGTCTTGGCCACTTTCTTCCTGAATTTGAGAAAGCAAATTGAGAGTATATCCTTGAAGTGCTGACATGTTAGGATCAGCATTTAATGCATGCACACCGCCAGCTGCATGCCAGCTAGATCCAGCAGCAAGAACTGATCGTTCAATAATGGCACAGTCAGTCCAGCCATTTTTTGCTAAATGATATAAAACGGAAGCCCCAACTACGCCTCCTCCAATAATAGCTACCCTATAAGAGTCTTTCATAATACCACCTCAAAATAAAAAGACATTTTAATTGAAGCCTAGACACTTTTTCAGTTACGGTCAAAAGCAATTTCTTTATATATCTAGTTAAAAATAATAAAGTTGTCCCATGACAAGATCAAAAAAAAGTTTATCAGTCTTAAGAGTTGAGGAAGCTTTGTTAAAGGCCGGCTATAAAGATAAAGTTAAAGAATTAGATCAGACCGCAAGAAGTGCAAAAGACGCCGCGGCATCGTTAAATGTTAAGTTGGGAGCAATAGTCAAGACATTAGTATTTTGCTTTAAACAGCAGGAGTGCAAAAAACCTGCTATAGCCTTAATTTCAGGAGATAAAATTTGTGATGTGGAAGAGTTGCAAAACGAGATGGCAATCGAAGGGAAACATTTCCGGATAGGTGCCGAAGAAGTTAAGCAAATTACAAGTTATACTATTGGAGGGGTTTCTCCAGTTGGGTTGCCTCCCGAAATACCCATAGTGATAGATNAGGCACTTTTTAGATTCGAAGANGTTTGGTGTGCAGCTGGGAATCAATTTTTTGTTTTCCCTATTTCGCCGAAAAATTTAATTTTGCTTACAAATGGTGTGGTAAGTTCAAAAATAGGCATAAGTGNAGATAGATGAAATGACCTCTTTATCAGATGAAATATTAACGTTCTGGTTTGAAGAATGTTCTAGCGAAGATTGGTTTATGNCAAATCCAGAATTTGATGAATGCCTAAGAGAGCGTTTTTTGTATGCTAACAAGCAGGCATCTAGTGGGAANCTGGATGATTGGGCTAATGATTCCAAAAGCTGTTTATCTTTNATTATCGTTTTGGATCAATTTACGAGAAACTTGTTCAGAGGAACACCAAAAGCTTTTGAAAATGACGAAAGAGCAATTAGTTTGGCAAAATTATCAATAGGTCAAAATTATCTTGAGACGTATAATCATGAAGAAATTCAGTTTTGCCTTATGCCGTTGGTTCATTCTGAAAAGCTATTGGATCATAAACTTGCTGAAGATTTAAGAATAAAATTTTTATCTGATCACCCAAGGCACGATTTAGTTAAAAAGTCCTGGGATAATCACCAGATACCGATAATCAGATTTGGTAGATATCCTCATAGAAATGAAATTTTGGGTAGGGACAGTACCAGGGAAGAACTTGAGTTTTTAAAAGGCCCTAACTCCTCTTGGTAGTTGTTTTAATTTATTGCCGCCTTTATTTTCTTAAACGTGTCCCCTAACAATATTTCTTTAGTTTCTTTATAATATGGGTGACCTAGAGTTGCTAAATCTTTTGCCTTTTCTANAACTCTTTTTTCTAAGTCATCAGGTTCAACTATTTCATCGAGCCAGCCAGCTTTTACACCAGAATTAATTGGGTACGGTTCGGCATGAAAAAGNGCCCTATAAATATGAGATTTATCAAGCCTGCTCGCAGCAATTTCTATGAGCTGTGTGGGAATAGACATTTTGTTTCTAACCTCGTTAGCCTGCAATATATAGTCTCCATTTGCTCCTATCCTATAATCACAACATGACACAAGAAATATACCTAATGCTATGGCGTGTCCTGAAACTGAAGCAATTACGGGTCTAGGAAAAGTATAGATGTCATAAAGGGTTTCAAATCCTAAGTTCAACATTTTTGTAATTTGTTCAGGCTCTCCAGATTGAAATGTTTTTAAATTAAACCCACCAGAAAAAATGCCGTCCCTTCCAGTAATTATAAGGGAGCCCTTATTTCGAGGTATTTCAGAAAGAATAGATCTGAACTTCTCAAGCATTTCAATGGAAAATACATTAACTTTTCCATCATCCATTTTAATTATAGAAACGTCATCTATTCTTTTTAGATTAAGGTTATTGGTCATTATTAGGGCTTAATTAGTTTTGAAATAAAACGCACTGCCTTCTATTGGTACTGCATGAAGACATTTTTCATTAGCACCCCACCTCAGACATTTTCTCTTAATTCCGTTTTCATAGACAAATTCGGGTTTTTTGCTTGAACTCAAAGATCCAACACAGCCATAGATTGGGGCTGTCATAGCTATACTCAAAATTACTATAAATGATTTTTTTGACACGGTTCTAAGCATCTCTTAATTTCCTTATTTATTGAAAAGAAGAATGGCATAAGGAAAGAATATAGGCAACTTTTTTTAAGATAAAAACAAAAACTTTTTAGGCTTTTATAGGTATCTTAAGTTTCTATATAATTCGGCTTCCCCTAACTAGCCTGTCATAAAAATATTATAAATATTTTATACGTTATGCTAGATTTAAACCACAAAGTTCTACCCAAAGAAACGAGTTAAATATGAAAAAAATTGCAATTAACGGATTAGGGAGAATAGGAAAACTTTTGCTTAGGCGCCTATTTGACGTTGGCTTAGGCGAACATGTAGTATTAATTAATGATTTGAATAGTGATAGTAAAATACATGCACACCTGCTTGAATTTGATACCGTCCATGGGAGATGGAAAAATAAAATTGAGTCATCAAAAGGAAGAATAAGAGTAAATAATTTCGATATTGAACTTACAGGATATGAAGAAAAAAAACTTCTTAATCGTGACAAAAATATTGACCTAGTAATCGACTGTACTGGGTCAATCATTAGCAGTATTGATGCTCATGAATATTTTGAAAATGAAATAAAGCAAGTACTAGTCTCAGCACCGATCAAGGATAAAGGTGCTTTAAATATTGTTTATGGTGTTAATCAAGAGTTATATAAGGCTCAAGAAAATGTTGTATTTACTGCTGCCAGTTGTACAACAAATTGCATAGCTCCAGTTATAAAAGTATTGCACGAGGAAATCGGGATTATTCATGGAAGTATCACAACCATACACGATGTTACAAATACGCAAACTATAGTTGATAGGCCCGCGAAGGATTTAAGACGAGCGCGATCGGCCTTAAA
>PBQX02000084.1:0-48849 GCA_002725175.2 Paracoccaceae bacterium | reverse complement strand
TGGGGCTTCTGCTGGGGCTTCTGCTGGGGCTTCTGCCGGGGCTTCTGCCGGGGCTTCTGCTGGGGCTTCTGCCGGGGCTTCTGCTGGGGCTTCTGCTGGGGCTTCTGCTGGGGCTTCTGCTACCTTTTTTGGTTTAGCTTTTTCAGGGTTATTGCGAACTTTCTTAGGCAAGATTTCCAGAGTTTCTAACATCCGTGAGATCCTGTCTGTAACTTGTGCTCCTTTAGAGAGCCAATACTTTACCCTATCCAGATCAATTTTTACTCTGTTGGGATCTTCTTTAGGCAATAACGGATTATATGTTCCCATCTTTTCTAAGAATCGCCCGTCTCTAGGCATTCTACTATCCGCAGCAACTATTTTGTAGAATGGACGCTTTTTTGACCCTCCTCGAGCAAGTCTTATTTTTACACTCATTTGTTTCTCCTAACTTTTATTTTTTAATTTGATTATTTAAACTTTTTGTGGTGTCTTATCACTTCTGAAATTATAAATTTTAAGAATTCCTTGGCAAAAATAGGATCAAGGCCTGCTTCCAGTGATAATTTTTCCAACCTTTCTAATTGCCTATTTTCTCTTGTAGGATCAGATGGAGGCAGGTTGACGGTTGCCTTGAATTTCCCAACTTTTTCTGTGATTTTAAATCTTTCTGCTAATGTAAATACAAGAATGGCGTCGAGCCGATCTATTGAATCTCTGTAATTTTCAAGAGATTCTAATTTGTGCTTTTCTTGATCAACTGAAGTCATTTATTCTTCCTCCCTAATCCGGCCAAGTTAAAAGGCAACTTTCCCTTTGGCAACGTATCTAAATCTTTGCTGAGAAGGCCTCCCAAGTCATCACCGGACAACTTACCGATATCGCTGATATCTTTTGCGGATGGTAAATTATTCCCCGTTTTTCCAGAGATCATTTGCATAATCTGTGACATCATCCCTTTTCCTCCACTTTTCCCGAGCTTTTTCATGGTATCTGACATCTGTCGCTGCATTTTTACCAACTTGTTTAATTCAGATACGTCTAGCCCTGACCCAGAAGCTATTCGCTTTTTTCTGCTTGCTTGCAAGATTTGAGGATTTGCTCTTTCTCTTCTGGTCATGGAGTTCACTAAAGCCACTTGGCGTGCTATCATTTTATCATCGAAGCCAGCAGAACTTATCTGTTTAGCCATTTTATTCATTCCTGGCATCATTCCCATTATACTATTCATGCCTCCCATTTTCTTCATTTGCTCAAGTTGGCTTTTTAGATCGTTCATATTGAATTGGCCTTTTTGTAGCCGTTTCATCATCCTCTCAGCTTTCTCAGCTTCAAAAGTTTCTTGAGCCTTTTCTACTAGGGAAACAATATCTCCCATACCTAGTATTCGACCGGCGATTCGATCAGGAACGAATTGTTCTAAGGCATCTACTTTTTCTCCTACACCTATAAACTTTATAGGTTTTCCAGTAACTGCTCTCATTGAAAGAGCAGCTCCGCCTCTTCCGTCTCCGTCCATTCTGGTTAGAATGACACCTGAAATATTTAATCTAGAATTAAACTCTTCCGCTACATTGACTGCATCCTGGCCAGTTAAACCATCAACCACCAATAAGACCTCATGAGGATTCGACACTTCTTTTACAGTCTGGATTTCTTCCATTAGCTCGTTATCAACATGGAGCCTGCCAGCGGTATCAAGCAAATATACGTCATAGCCTCCTAGACTTGCTTGCTGCTTAGCTCTCTTTGCTATTTCCACAGCTGTTTCATTACTCTTTATCGGCAGTGTATCAATTTGAGCTTGTTGACCAAGTATAGCCAATTGCTCCATAGCTGCTGGTCGCCTATTATCTAAACTCGCCATTAGAACCTTTTTTTTCTCAGCTGCGAGTTTTTTGGCTAATTTTGCAGTGGTTGTTGTCTTTCCTGATCCTTGCAGGCCTACCATTAAAATAGGTGCTGGTGGGCTATCAATCTTTAGATCCGAATTATCATCTGAATCTGCAAGTATTTTTTTTAGCTCGTCATGGACGATTTTTATAACCTGCTGACCAGGCGTAACAGACCTTGTTACTGCTTGACCTGTTGCCTTTTTCCCGACTGTCTTGATGAAGGATCTGACAACAGAAAGTGATACGTCTGCTTCTATTAGAGCAACCCTAATTTCTTTTAAAGCATGTTCTACGTCTTTCTCCGAGAGCGCTCCCTGACGCGTTAGTTTATTGAATACCCCTGAAAAACGTTCGGACAGTGATTCAAACATGACAATTTCCTTAGTTATATTTCTATATACCAAACCCAGAACACACCCGCGGGCGTATAACGCTGACGGGTGGAGATCCAAAAGCTGGACCCGGAAGAATCTCAACTTCCAGAATATGGGTTTGTTATGAAACTTTTAGCAATTCGTCAAGAAAAAAGCGTTTTGAGAGAGCTTAATGTAGTATTGCAATGCGTATAGAGTACTGTTATCTCATGATAGCCATGAAGTATGTTGTAATTGCATTTTATAAATTTTTTCCAATCGAAGAACCTTTAGTTTTAAAAGACGCTTTTCAAAGAAAGTGTAAAGCTTCTGGTATAGTGGGTTCGATTATTATTTCACCTGAAGGCATCAATGGCACCGTTTCCGGACAAAAAGATGGTGTTAGAAGCTTGATTAAATTTTTACAAGAGATTCCAAATTGTTCTGACATAGAATTTAAGATGAGTTACTCTGATTTTTCTCCATTTTTACGAATGAAGGTCAAGATAAAAAAAGAGATTGTTACTATTGGTCTAGACAAAGTTAAGCCTCATGAATTTTCCGGGACTTATATTGAAGCTGAGGATTGGAACAATATAGTTCAATCAGAAGATTATGTGATTATTGATACAAGAAATGATTATGAAGTGGGTATTGGGACATTTAAAAATTCTATTAATCCAAAAATAAAATCGTTCAGAGAATTTCCACTTTGGTGGGAAAAAAATAAAGAGAAATATCAATCAAAAAAAGTTGCTATGTTTTGTACTGGTGGAATAAGGTGTGAGAAATCAACAAACTACGTTTTGCAGAGCGGTTCAGAAGAAGTTGTGCATTTGAAGGGTGGCATACTGAAATACTTAGAAACAGTGGGTGAATCTCAAAGTCTGTGGGAGGGAGCCTGCTTTGTTTTCGATCAGCGTGTTTCAGTTATGCATGGTTTAGTGGAGGGCCCTCAAATTCTTTGCCATGCATGTCGTAGGCCTGTGGAAGTTGAGGATACTCATCACACTAATTATAAAGAGGGCGTCAGTTGTAAGAACTGTTTTACCGAACATAATGAAGAACGTAAAAAAAGATTTAAGGAAAGGCAGAAGCAAATTGGTTTAGCCAATGAGCGTGGCTATAGGCATATCGGAAGATTGAATTGATTCAGCGAACATTATCTCAGAAGGCTTTTGGTGATGGAATATCATGATCAGATTAATGCAACTTTAGTTGAAACCTATACTGATCTTACAGAAATGGGTGGATTTCATTTTGATGAAATGCAACTTAATCTAACACGCCAGTTAGACCTGTTTGCAAATGAATTACAGAGTTATGTGAAAGATTCAGAAAAAGGGGGATTTCTAAGAAAAGTTTTAAAAAAAAATAAAAGACAAAAACCTGTGATGGGTTTTTATATTTATGGTGGGGTTGGAAGAGGCAAAACAATGCTAATGGATCTACTTTTCAAAAAAATTAAGATTTCATCAAAAAAAAGATTTCATTTTCATGAATTTATGAGAGATGTCCACGAGGAAATAAGGGTGGCCAGAGAAAAAAAAATTGCCGATCCTATAGAATTAGTTGCAGGTAAGATCTTTGAAAATATTTCCTTAATTTGTTTTGATGAAATGCAAATAACGGATATTGCAGATGCTATGCTAGTCGGTCGGTTATTTGAAAAGATTGTGAACATGCAAATATCTTTTATTTGTACATCAAATAGGAAACCTGGAGATCTATATAAGGATGGTCTTAACAGGGAGTTATTTCTTCCTTTTATTGATTTGTTGGAGAGTAATCTCAAAGTTTTCCCGTTAAATGCTGATAGAGATTATAGGAGGGATTTGCTAAAAGGTAGTGAGAAATATTTTGTTCTTTCCAATCCAAATTCACATGATCCTTTCCAAAAATTATGGGTAAGCTTAACTCGTGGAGATAAGGCACTACCCTTTGAAATTAAGATAGGAACTCGGACATTGACAATTCCTTATTTTATTAATGGAATAGGGCGTTTAAGTTTTAAAGATTTGTGTGGACAGCCACTGTCTTCCAGGGAATATTTGTCAATGATTAATGAAATTAAGGTGTTATTTTTGGAAGACATTCCAATATTTTGCACTGAAAACCTAGATTCTTCTAAAAGGTTCATGAATTTAATTGATGTAATATATGAAAACCAAGTACGCTTCATATGTACAGCCGAAGATGAACCTAGCTCTTTATACAGGTCAAAAAGAGGTGCTTTTGAATTTGAGCGTACGATTTCGAGGTTGGAGGAGATGAGAAGTGCCAATTGGCCTAGTGCTGAGAAATAAAAATTATCTAGTGGTTGTATCTGAAGGTAAGGCTGCCATTAAGTTCATTTGCTTTAATTAACGTGACAGGTATTCTTGAGCCAATATTAAATTCCTCTGATGAATGCTTATGTAAAAACCGTTGTCTATCTTTATCAAAGTAGATGAAATTATTCTGTCCCCGTTTCAGTATGATGACACCTTCAGCATCTAGATAATCAATCTTAATGAAAATTACTTTTCTGATAAAACCAATTATCTTGCCTTCAAAATTTTGTCCAATTCTATTTCTTATATATTTCGCTAAATATCTCCTTGTGGTGTCTCTCTCTGCTTCAGATGAACGCCTTTCAGTAAAACTGATATGGTCGCATATTTCTCCCAAATTTATTGATTTTTTGCTATTGGTCATAGAATGCTGGTTTATTGCGAAATTAATTATCAATCTATGAATTATTATATCCGCATATCGTCTTATGGGGCTAGTGAAGTGAGTATAAGACTTTAAGTTGAGCCCAAAATGACCGTCATTCTTAGTACTATATCTCGCCTGTTCAAGCAATTTAATGATTTCTTGTTTATATATTTCCCTTTCATCTACACCTTTTGCTGAATTAATAAACTCATTCAAATTCACTGAAGTGATTTTATTACCATTTTTAGTTAAAGAAGACTCCGCTCCTTTTATATTTCTAAAAGTTTCAATTTTTTCATTTGAAGGAGTTGGATGAATCCTAAACAAATTCCCCATTCCACATTTCTTAATGGTTTCTGCAGCACTAATGTTAGCCAATATCATTAGTTCTTCAACTAATTGGTTTGAATTATTTTTTTTAACATTAGTGATATCTAAAACGTTGTCGTCAACGTCAGCACTAATTACCCTTTCCGGGAAATCAAGCTGAAGGGGAGACCTGTCTTTCTTCTCTTTTAATAATAAATCGTATAAGTCCCATAAGTCGGTTAATGATTGAGAATATGGTAGTGTTTTTACGATTTTTGCATGTCTGAAAATTTCAACATCTTCATATGTAAGAGCTTTAATATTTTTTATTATGGCTCTATGAAAAGTATGAAATATCTTCTTTCCAACTTCATCTATAGCTATCTCAACTACTAAACATGGTCTGATTTCCCCCTCTAAAAGAGAGCAGAAATTAAAAGATAATTTTTCGGGCAGCATGGGAATGCAGAGATTCGGAAGGTAGGTCGAATTTCCTCGATCTCTCGCTTCAAAATCAATTTCCGAATTTTCCTTAACAAAAAAGGAGACATCAGCGATTGCAACATAGACTTTAAAACAAAAATTATCCACTCCGTTGATTCCTTTAATTGCATAAATAGCATCATCGTGATCTTTTGCATCCTGAGGATCCACTGTTATAAAAGGCAAATGAGTAAAATCTTTGTGATCATTAAAAGCGGAGGGCAATTCAATTTTTTCACATTCACGCATTGATTTATCTGAGAAAATATTGGGAATGCCTTTTTCATATAGAGATATATGATTTAAAGGTTTTTTGAGAATATTCTTACGTAAAACTTTTATTATTTTTACATGCCTTAATTGTTTTCTCGTTATGAGACAATCAACCAGGTCACCTGCCCTTATACCAGTGAGGTTTTTTCCTTTAATAAAATAAGATCTTTCATCTCCTTTGGAAATAGGGATGACCATTGCGGTGTTTTCTTTAAAAGAGACGATACCCCTTATTTTGGAAGTAAAATTAGTAGATCTTTTCAACATGTCGGAAGATCTTTCTTTTGAAACTAATTCTCTTAATTAATTATTTCTTTTTGGATTTTTTTTCGTTAATTAAGTTCAATGCTTCATTAAGTGATATAGATAATGCATCAAGATTTTTTGGTATAGTGGCATTTATCTTATTCCATTTTACATATTTTCCAAACTTGCCATCCATTGCGTCTATTGAGCCACCTTCTGGATGGTCGCCTATAGACCTAATAACCTTAGAAGATCTTCGTCCAGGTCCTAATGCTTTTTTGGTTTCTATTAGCTCTACCGCCCTATTGAGCCCAACTATAAATATTTCTTCAACATCCTTAACATTGGCATAAGTCTTATTATGACGAATATAGGGGCCATATGGACCAATAGCGGCCTCTATTTTGTTTCCATCATCAGGGTGAATTCCAATTTCTCTAGGAAGAGATAGAAGTTTTAAGGCAAAATCTAGATCAATGCTTTCAATACTGTATCCTTTAGGTATGGATGATCTTTTTGGTTTTTCTAAATTTGTTTTTTCATTTCCAAGTTGAACAAATGGTCCAAAGCGGCCAGTTCGAAGAAAAACAGGTTCCCCATTTTCATGATTTCCCATTAGTTTTCCATCTTCTCCAGCAAGTTCAATTTCATCCTTTTTAACGGACATGGGGCGAATATAATTGCAATTTGGATAATTTGAGCAACCTATAAATGCACTGCCCCTACTGCCCTTGCTTGTTTTTACGGACAAAATCCCATTGCCACATTTTAAGCAAATTCTTGAATCTGTGCCATCCTCTTTCTCAGGGAACAAGTGTGGAGTAAGTACCTCAGTTATTCGTTCTAATACATCACGTATGTCTAAATCTAATGCAGTGGAGACAGATTCAGAAAATTCACCCCAAAATTCACTCATTATTGTCTTCCACGAAACATTTCCTGCTGAAATATTGTCGAGCTTTTTTTCCAAATCTGCAGTATACTCATACTCGAGGTATCTATTGAAGTAAGAGTCGAGAAACACTGTGACAAGCCTTCCTTTAATTTCTGGGATTAAGAGGTTTTTTTCTTTTCTAACGTATTCTCTATCTTGAATAGTTGATACCACTGAAGCGTAGGTAGACGGTCTTCCTATTCCCAGTTCAACCATTTTCTTTACAAGAGATGCTTCAGTATAACGGGCCTTAGGTTGAGTAAAATGTTGGGACGGGATGACCTCATTTATTTCTAGCCCTTCTCCTTTTTTAAGATCTATTAGGCTACTTTCCTTCTCATTTTCTTTCTCGTTATCAACACCCTCAAGGTAAACTCTTTTGAAACCATCAAAAACTGTCTCTGCTCCGGTTGCTCTTAGCATGAATTGATCTTTTTCAGGTCCTAGATCAATCTTTGTTTCTTCAATATCTGCTGATGCCATTTGAGAAGAAATGGTCCTCTTCCATATCAGCTCGTATAGTTTTTTCTGAATATCATCGGAATTTTTCAGATCTTTAGGCGACTTTCCCAAATTTGTTGGTCTTATGCATTCATGTGCCTCTTGAGCATTGCGTGCTTTATTTTTATAAAATCTTGGCTTTTCTGGGACATACTGTTTGCCGTATTTCTTTTGGATTTCAGATCTTGATTCTTGTATCGCTTCAAGGTCCATATCTATTCCATCGGTTCTCATATAGGTGATTAAACCGGCTTCATAAAGTTTTTGAGCGACTGACATTGTTTGCTTAGTACCTAAGCCTAGTTTTCGACTAGCTTCTTGTTGTAGCGTTGCTGTCATAAAAGGAGGTGAAGGATTTCTTTTAGTAAGTTTAGATTCAATTTTGAGAACATGAATAGGATGACTCTTAATTACATCAACAACCTTCTCACTTTCATTTTTTGACGTTATATCATGATCTTTCACTCTTTTTCCATCAAGTGAAAATAATTTTGCTGTCAATAAGTTGCCATTAGAGTTTTTAAGTTTCACTTCAACCAACCAATATTCCAATGGCACATGCGATTCTATTTCCATTTCTCGCTCGACAATTAGTTTTAAAGTTGGGGATTGAACCCTTCCAGCAGAACGTGAGCCTGGTAGTTTTCTCCAAAGTACAGGAGAGATTTCATACCCCATAAGATAATCAAGAGCTACGCGTGCCAAGTACGCTTCAACCAATGGCATATCAATTTCTCTAGGGGATTTCATCGCTTCTAAAATTGAAGATTTGGTAATTGCATTAAATACTACCCGCTTAACTGGTGTATCATTTTTTATTACCTTTCTGTTTTTAAGACTTTCCACTACATGCCACGAAATTGCTTCACCTTCCCGATCAGGATCTGTTGCTAAAATCAGGTCATTGTCATTTTTTAGAGCATCAACGATTTTTTTTATTTGCTTTTGGGCATTTGAATCAGCTTGCCACTTCATTTTGAAATCATTTTGCGGGTCGACAGAACCATTTTTGGAGGGCAAATCTCTTACATGGCCATAAGAGGCAATGACAGTATAATTAGAACCTAGGTAGCTATTTATAGTTTTAGCCTTTGCAGGAGATTCAACCACTAAGACTGGCATCATTAAAATTCCACTTACACTTATTTTTTATTTCAACACAAAATACGAATCTCAAAACAAACCTTTTATTAATTGCAGACGCTGCTCATGTCCAGATCCGTTTACAAATTAAAATTACTTCTCAGCTTTTAAAGAAATAAATTTAACTTCAGATTTATAGTTAAGACAGAATTTTGGTAAGAAAAATTAAGGGAGAGTAGCAAAAAGAGGTTCGCGGCCTAATGACGCAACAAAATAGTACGAATTTCTATTCTAAACCTTTGTTTTTTTATATAAGTATATATATCAATAATATAAATTATTTTGAAATGAGTTTCACCAGGTACAGGAAGAATAAAATGCCACTTAAAATTATAAAACTCTTTGAGCTACTTAGTCAGCGATTTACCGTGTTCTTTTTATTTCTGTCTTCAGTATTTTTCTGTGGAGTAAAATTAGTTAGTGCTAATGACATTTTTTCTGGTTTAGAAACTGTAGGAAAACCTATTCCAGGGGGTATAAGTTTTCAACCAGCAGTTACAGAGCTTGCAAGGGATATTAACTGGCTCGATCAAATGTTATTTTGGATAATTTTGGTCATATCAATATTTGTAGTATTATTACTCATTTATGCTGCATTTAAATTTAATAGGAAAGCAAATCCAGTTCCACAAACCTTCACTCACCATCCTGTATTGGAAGTCACTTGGACAGTGGTTCCTATTTTTATCCTAGTTTTTATAGGAATTTTTTCTCTTCCGTTGCTTTACAAGCAAATGGAAATACCGGAATCAGATCTTACTATAAAAGCTATTGGAAATCAGTGGTATTGGAGTTACGAGTATCCAGAACATGAAATAGAGTTTGATGCTATCATGTTAACTAAGGATGAGCTAAGTGAATATGGTTATTCTCAAGATGAATATTTGCTAGCTACCGATAACCCAGTGGTAGTACCTATTGGCAAGATAGTCAGGATGCAGGTAACGGGTGCAGATGTCATTCATGCTTGGAAAATACCTTCTTTTGGAGTTCATACAGATGCTATGCCGGGTAGGCTAAATGAAACTTGGTTTAAGGCTGAAAGAGAAGGTATTTACTTCGGCCAGTGTTCAGAGCTTTGCGGAATGGCTCATTCATATATGCCAATAGTTGTAAAAGTAATTAGCCAGGAAAATTTTGAAAAATGGTTAGCATATGCATCGGAAGAGTTTGCCAGCTTAGATTCTGAGATAATGTTAGCGAAAGCTAATTAAATTAATTTTACAAGCGGAGCTTTGTTTCACAAATGTTAAGTAAATCGGAAACTGATTACCCAAGCGCAGATTTAAGCGATTTCTTTGAATTAATGAAACCAAGGGTCATGAGGCTTGTTATTTTTACCACAGTTGTAGGAATGGTTGCTTCACAAGAATTTATACATCCAGTTATTGCAATAGCATCAGTCATTTTCATTGCATTAGGTGCTGGCGCTGCCGGGGCATTAAATATGTGGTGGGATTCAGATATTGATTCTGTGATGGCGAGAACTGATAAGCGCCCTATACCTTCGGGTAAAGTTAAGCCAGAAGATGCCTTATATTTTGGGTTATTTCTGTCTGTACTTTCCGTGATGATGTTGGGTTTGATTGCTAATTTTTTGGCAGCCTTTATCTTAGGTTTTACCATTTGGTTTTACATTTTTATATATTCAATCTGGCTCAAAAGGCTGACCCCTCAAAATATTGTTATTGGTGGAGCCGCAGGGGCCTTTCCGCCAATTATTGGATGGGTGACCACTTCCGGTAATATAGGTTTGGGGAGTATTTTAATGTTCTTGCTGATATTCATTTGGACACCTCCACATTTTTGGGCTTTATCACTTTTTTCTCATGCTGATTATCATAGAGCAAATGTTCCCATGCTGAATGTGACTCACGGGAAACCTCATACAAGATTACAGATCTTACTGTATACATTGGCTCTAATACTAATAAGTGTTGGTATCTCATTTTCTAACCTAGGCGGGATTTTTTACTTTATTTCTGCCTTAATATTAAATGGCTACCTATTCTATCTTGCTGTACGGGTTTATTTTCAAAATGAGCAACTCTCGCTTGGGTTAAACATGAAATATGAGAAAAAGCTTTTCCTTTTTTCTATTTCTTACCTGTTTGTGCTTTTTGGGATGATTTTTTTAGAGGCTCTGATAGATAGGTTTCAGATTGCTTCATTAAACTTTCAGCTTACGAATATATTTTTTGGATGAAGAATAATAATTTTGAAATCCGTAAGAGAAGGAGCTCAACTAATATCGCGCTAGGGTTAATATTAGCCATTTTTGTGATGTTGATTTTTAGTGTTACTGTTGTGAAGCTCTCAAATGGAGATAAAATGCAGGCATATGATCATGTGTTGAGACCAGAAATGTTGACAGATGAATAGACAAAAAAGAAACAAAAAGACTATTTTATCTTTGCTGACTCTAGTACTATTTATGGGTATGGCGTCATTTGCATCGGTACCATTATATGACTGGTTTTGCAGGGTAACCGGCTATGGTGGTACGCCGTCCGTGTCTGCAAAGAACAATTCAGGAGTATTAGAAGAAAGTATCAAGATACGGTTTGATGCCTCTCTTCAAAAAGATATGCCTTGGAATTTTAAACCATTGCAGTATGAAGTGGAAATTAACATAGGTGCAAGTGGTCTAGCTTTTTATGAGGCCTTTAATCCCACAGATCGGCCTATAGCTGGGCAGGCAAGTTTTAATGTTGTCCCGTTTTCGGCAGGTCAATATTTTACCAAGATTGATTGCTTTTGTTTTGTTGAGCAGGTCCTTCAACCTGGAGAAAAAGTAACTATGCCGGTCTCTTTCTACATAGATCCCGAAATCGTTAATGATAGAGAAGCGAAGTTTGTAAAGTCTGTAACATTATCCTATACTTTTTATGAGATAGATTTGCCAAGTGAAGTTCTAAAGACCGCAAAGAATAATTTTGACTTAAAAAGGAAAATAGAAATACATTAATATTTTAAAGGTATGAATTATGGCGCACGAAAAAAATCATGATTACCACATTTTAGATCCAAGTATTTGGCCCTTTCTAGGAGCGCTCGGCGGATTTACGATGTTGTTTGGTTCAGTTTTGTTTTTTCATGACAAAGGACCAGCTATGCTCATTATAGGTTTGCTATTGGTACTATACGTAATGTATGGCTGGTGGTCTGATGTGGTGAGAGAGAGTAGAGCGGGCGATCATAAGCCAGTAGTCCAATTGGCGCTCCGATATGGCGTAATAATGTTTATAATTTCAGAAGTAATGTTTTTTGTAGCATGGTTTTGGAGTTTTTTTAAACATGCTTTGTTTCCTATGGACGCCTCTGGTGGCGTATTTCCACCAACAGGTATACAGACATTTGATCCATGGCATCTTCCACTTATTAACACTTTAATCCTTTTATGTTCAGGAGCTGCAGCAACTTGGGCACACCACGCGATAGCTCATGACAATGATCGAAAAGGTTTGGTAAACGGATTAATTGTAGCAATTGGTTTTGGTGTCTTGTTCACTGGGTTTCAGATTTATGAATATAGCCATGCTGCGTTTACTTTCTCAGAAAACATTTATGGTGCTAATTTTTTCATGGCGACGGGGTTTCATGGATTTCATGTTCTAATTGGAACAATATTTCTTTTAGTGTGTTTAATAAGGGCATCTAATGGACACTTTACACCAGAGAAGCATATAGGATTTGAAGCTGCTGCTTGGTACTGGCACTTTGTCGATGTTGTATGGCTATTTTTATTTTTGGTTGTGTATGTTTGGGGTCGTTAGATCTTTTTGCTACTTTGAAAATAATTTAATTAAATAACTAAAGTTAATGAATCATTGGTAAACAAGGTTTTTGTTCCTATAATTTTTGGTCTGATTGGAGTAGGTATTCTTGCTTCATTAGGGTTTTGGCAGATTCAGAGGCTTACTTGGAAGGAAGACTTGCTGAGCAGAATTGAGATGCGGATTAATCGACCTAGCGTAGCATTGCCACTTGACCCAAAGAAAAGTGATGATCAGTATCTAAAAGTAGCTGTTGAAGGAATTTTTCTTCCTGATGAAATTCATGTTTTAACTTCTGAGAAATTTAAAGGTCCTGGTTTTAGAGTAATTATGCCTTTCCTGACAAACTCTGGCTCCACTATTTTGGTAGATCGGGGGTTCATTTTAGAAAAGTTCAAAGATATTAAAAAGACAACTGAGTCAAATTTTGTTGAGGGCAATCTTCTATGGCCAGATGAAATCGATTATTTTACACCAAAGCCAAATCTCGAGAGAGGTATATGGTTTGCTCGCGACGTGCATGAAATGTCAGAGCATCTTAAGACAGCTCCTATATTACTCATTGCCGTGAACGAAAATAAGGCTGACAATCATATTAATCCCAAACCTTTAACAATTGGTATCCCCAATAATCACTTTGAATATGCAGTTACGTGGTTTTCTTTGGCAATTATTTGGTTTTTTATGACTATTTATTTTTTTTGGTCTAGATTAAAAAAAATTTAGGAGAATAACTTTTGCTTTATATATCTACTCGAGGTCAAGCAACTCCACTCGGATTTAAAGAAGCTGTATTATCTGGTTTGGCAAGTGATGGGGGGTTATATATTCCTGAAAATTACCCATTATTGTCAGAAGAGGAAATGGGAAGTTTAGAGGGATTAGATTATGTAAATCTAGCATTTAATATAATGCGAAAATTTATTGGTCCTGAAATATCCGATCCTGAATTGTTTCAAACTATTAATACTTCGTACGGCAGCTTTGGAAAAGGAAATTTCTGTCCTACTTTAAGTATAGGCAATAATGAGTATTTGCTTGAATTATATCATGGACCTACCCTGGCCTTTAAAGACTTTGCAATGCAATTTATTGGGAACCTATTTGAATTATTTCTCTCTAAGGAAAGCAAAAGATTAACGATAGTGACCGCAACTTCTGGTGATACTGGTTCAGCAGCCGTAGAAGCTTTTAAAGGAAAGCAACAGGTTGATCTCTACGTTCTTTTTCCAGAAGGCAGGATATCAGACATGCAAAGACTCCAAATNACCACATCAACAGATTCAAATATTTTTCCAATAGCGATCAAGGGTGATTTTGATGATTGTCAAAGGATGGTNAAGGAATTATTTGGAGATGAGGTCTTTAGGCATAAGGTGNATTTGAGTGCGGTGAATTCCATTAATTGGGCAAGAATTTTAGCACAAACAGTTTATTATTTTAAAAGTACTTTTTCTATANCTTCATATAGAGATGGAGTAAATTTCTCGGTACCTACGGGAAATTTTGGCGATATATATGCAGGATATGTAGCAAAAAAAATGGGTCTGCCGATTAATAAATTAATAATNGCAAGTAATCAGAATGACATCTTGCAAAGGACCTTGAAAACTGGTGTTTATGACAAAAAAAATGTTACTGCTACAATAGCACCTTCAATGGATATTCAGGTCTCTTCGAATTTTGAAAGGTTAATTTTTGATCTTTTTGAGGGCAATCAAACTGAGGTTTGTAGGCTAATGAATGAACTCCTTAAAAATAATTCATTCAAGCTNAATGATAAATCTTTGAAGAATTTTAGAGAAAATTTTTATGGGGGCTCTGGAAATGATCAGGAACTTAAGGAAGAAATTTCTTTCTTTTATGAAANCTTCAATAAAATTATTTGTCCTCACACAGCGGCTGGTACAAGAATAGCAAGGCAGTATCTAAAAAAATCCCCAGAAACTCCTATGATTTCATTAGCAACAGCNCATCCAAGTAAGTTTAATAATGTTATAGATAAAGTTTTAGATCTTCAGGTTAAGATTCCATCTAGATTAAAAAGGNTGCTAGANTTAGAAGAAAATTTTGATGTACTGGCGGATGATGTTGAGCANTTAAAGCAAGTTATTTTGGATNGGAAATTATCTTGACGATACATTTTCATTCCTTAAGTAATGGCCTCAGAGTCGCTGTTGAAGAGATGCCAGAGATAAGGACTGCTTCTATTGGAGTATGGGTAAATGTAGGGGCACGTTATGAAAAAAGAGAAGAAAATGGTATCGCTCATTTTTTGGAGCACTTAGCTTTTAAGGGAACCAAAACAAGGAATGCTTTAGAAATTGCAGAGAAAATCGAAGATATCGGTGGATATATTAATGCATACACGGGCCGGGAGGTAACGAATTATTCTGCTAAGGTTCTTTCTGAACATGTAAATATTGGTCTAGACGTTTTAAGTGACATAATCCTTAATTCAACTTTCCTTGATACGGAAATTGAAGTTGAAAGGGAGGTAATTATCCAAGAAATCGGAATGTATTTGGATACTCCGGATGATGTAGTTTTTGATTGGCTCCAAGNCGNCTGTTATCCAGATCAGCCAATAGGNCGGAGTATTTTAGGAAACCCGGAAAACGTTAAAAGGTTTGGGCAGAAAGACTTTTTTAATTTTCTAAGAAAGCATTATGCTCCTAAAGAAATGATTNTTTGTGTGGCTGGAGGAGTAAGGCACACAGAGGTATTTCGCATAATAGAGGAGAAGTTTGGATTTTTGGATGCCATAGATNCCCCTAAGCCTATTAAGGCAGAATTTGGAGGTGGTGAGTATAGGAAGGAAAAAGACTTGGAGCAAGCTCACTTTGCTTTTGCACTTGAGGCACCAAAACTAACGGATCCAAAATTGTATGATGCACGAGTATTTACTTCAATCTTAGGNGGAGGAATGTCTTCNAGGTTGTTTCAACAATTAAGAGANAAAAGNGGANTNTGTTATTCAATTTTTTCATTCATTGAAACTTTATCAGATACTGGCTCAATAATGATTTATTCTGGTACGGGTAGAGATCAGGTTGGTGAACTTTCTAATGTTGTTGCAGAAGAATTAAAAAAACTGACATCAAATGTTATGGATAATGAAGTGAAAAGAGCTAAAGCCCAGATGAAGGCAGGCATGTTAATGGCATTAGAGAATCCTTTTAGTAGGTGTGAAAGAATGGCCCGCTCCTTGACTATATGGGGGCGAATTGTTGATTTGGAGGAAATAATAGAAAAAATAGAAGAGGTAAATGTCCAAAAAGTTAAGGACTTTGGTTTAGCATTGCTCAATAATAAAAAGGCAGGCTTATCGCTTTATGGGCCGATTACTAAAGCCCCAGAATTGTCACATCTTCTTTCGGTTTTAAATAAGTAAGCTAATGTTTTTATGGCAAAAAAAACTCATTTCATTAGAGAATGAAAAAGTCTTCCTAAGATTGCCAAATAGATCTGATTATATACCTTGGGTAAATTTACGGACTAATAACTTTTCATACCTTTCCTGCTGGGAACCTGACGGCGCATTAAAGAAAAATTCATATAGTGATTTTAAAATTAGAGTAGAGTGGGCGAAGAGAGGTTTTAAAAATAAGGAAGTTATATCTATGCTCATATTCCAAAAACCTACCTTAGATTTAGTAGGTTCAATTACTTTGGAGAATGTAAAGTTTGGTCCTTTTTATTCGGGTTACATAGGTTATTGGTTAGGGTCAGAATACTATAGACAAGGACTTATGTCAGCTGCATTGGGTTCTGTTATTAATTTTGCGGTAAGAAACTGGAAAATAACAAAAATATCGGCAGCAACCCTGCCAGAAAATACAGCATCAATAAATTTGCTAAGGAAATTTAATTTTTCTGAAGAGGGCATTGGGAGAAAATACCTGAAAATAAAAGGTAATTGGAGGGATCACATGATTTTTTCTTATTTAGCGCCAGAAAGAAAATAAATAAAAAATGAAATTCGAAGGTACAACTAAATGAGCGACTTGCGGCCTGTAGATTCTAAAATTATTGAAATTCTGGAAAACACCATTTCCGGTGTTATTTTTTCATCTCTGGATGAAAAATACAAAATGGAACCGAGAGGTAAATTTAATAATACTGCTCAGTTCGTCGCAAAACCTCGTAACGCCAAAGATGTATCAGAAATAATCAAGTCTGCAAATTCTTTGGGGTTTGGAATAGTTCCTTATTCTGGAGGATCGGGGTTAGTTTGTGGACAAATTTCTACAAGTGGCCAACCACTACTCTTATCTCTAGAGCGGTTAAATAAATTAAGAGATTTTGATCCAATTAGTGGTATCATTAAAGTTGAATCTGGTATGATTTTGTCAGAAGTAAAACGCCTAAGTCAGAATTATGGAAGACAGTTTCCATTAACATTGGCTTCTCAGGGAAGTTGTATGATCGGTGGAAATTTAGCAACGAATGCTGGAGGAGTTAATGTCTTAAAATATGGCAGTGCACGTGATTTGTGCCTAGGAATTGAAGCAGTGTTGGCGGATGGTAAACTCTTTAATGACTTGAAGGAATTGAAAAAGGATAATTCAGGTTATGACATAAGAAATTTATTAATTGGCTCTGAGGGAACTTTGGGAGTCATTACAGCTGCTTCACTAAAAACATTTCCAAAAACAAATAATATTGCAGCTATGGTTTCCATCAGATCGCCCAATGAGGCAGTTGAATTATATAGTTTTTTAAATTCTAGATTAGAATTTTCCCTTCAGGCATTCGAATTAATAAGCTCAACTGGAATAGAGTTTCTAAGTATGACAGGCCTTCGCAAATCATTCCCAATAAACTCAAAAAGAGACTGGTTTGTACTGTTGGAGGTAGGGTCAACGGAAATAAGTTTGTTAAAGGATTTTTTCGAGTCTTGTCTATACGAAGCTAATCAGAAGGGGGTAGTTGATGAAATAGTTATATCCCAAAATGAGCGGCAGTACGATTCATTGTGGGAAATTAGAGAGTTAATTCCGGAAGCTAATCGGTTAATTGGAGCAATTTCAAATCATGACATCTCTTTACCTATAGCAAAAATAGCAGAATTTATTGGTAAGGCAGAGGAAGAAATATTAGGAATTTCAAATTCTGTTAGAGTAAATTGTTTTGGCCATGTTGGTGATGGTAATTTACATTTCAATGTATTCCCGCCAAATGGAGTTTCAAAAAAAGAATTTGATTTTTTTTCTGAGAAAATTACAGAAAGGGTAAATAGTTTAGTTTTTGACNATAATGGCTCTATTAGCGCAGAGCATGGTATTGGNCGATTAAAGAAAGATGACTTATACAAATATTCAGAACCTATAAAGCTTGAATTAATGAAANGAATAAAAAATACTTTNGATCCGAAAAATATCCTGAATCCTGGTAGTATTTTTATTAATTAAGAATTCTTTCCAACATCACTNCTTAGACTTTATCTAACTCAAATGCATCATGGAGTACTTGGACAGCGAGCTCCATATACTTTTGCTCAACAAGGATAGATATCTTAATTTCTGATGTNGATATNACTAGTATATTTATGTTTTCATTTGCAAGTGATTCAAACATCTTTTTTGCTATACCAGCATGGCTTCTCATTCCAATGCCTANAATGGATACTTTTGCTACCTCAGTGTCAATCACACAAGCTTTAAAAGATATTTCTTTCTTCTTCGAGGCTTTATGTATTGCCGCTTCTGCCTCTGAAACCTGAGACATAGGGCATGAAAATGTTATGTCCGTAGTTTCATTTTCCGATACATTTTGGATAATCATATCGACGTTTATACCAGACTCAGACAGGGGNCCAAATATGGCGGCAGCAATTCCNGGCTTGTCTAAAACTCCCGATAGAGTAACTTTTGCCTCATCCTTTGAGGAGGCTACCCCTGATATCATTCTACTTTCTAACATTTTGTCCTCTCTACAAACTAATGTACCAATTTTTTCTTGAAAACTACTTAAAACTTGTAAATTTACATCATATCGCATTGCTAGTTCAACAGATCTTGTATGAAGGACTTTTGCTCCCATTGAAGCCAATTCAAGCATTTCCTCATAGGAAATTTTATCTAACTTCCGAGCACTTTTTACTATACGAGGATCTGTTGTAAAGANACCTTCTACATCNGTAAATATATCACATCTTTTTGCATTAAATGCCGCTGAAATAGCCACTGCAGTGGTGTCAGATCCACCTCTTCCAAGTGTACTTATTCTATTTTCTTTGCTAATGCCNTGAAAGCCAGAAACTATAGCAACTTTCATACCTTCAANAAATTTTTTTTCAATATTCTCTGTTTTGATTTCTAATATGCGTGCATTNGAATGCATTGACGTCGTGATAATAGGAATTTGCCAGCCCATCCAACTTCTTGCTGGGATACCGAGGTCCTGGAGTTTTATTGCAAGCAAACCCGCAGTTATATTTTCCCCTGTACTAACAATAACATCATATTCTCTACCATCATAAACTGGTGACGTTTNTTTAACTTGCTCTACTAGCCTATTTGTTTCACCAGACATCGCTGAAACAATGGCAATAACCTTATTATTCTTTCGTACTTCTGAAGCTATAATTCCAGCNACATTTTCTATTCTTTCAAGATCTCCAACAGATGTACCTCCAAATTTTTGAACAANATATGACATTTTNTTCGCTTAAATAACTGTAATACTATTGATAAAATTTTATGCTAATGCGACTTTCGATTGAACCAAGGTAAAGGTGTCACTGGNATCTCATCTTCAATAAGCTCTAATGTTTCTTTTGGAGTNGCTTCGCCAATTATCGAGCGTTCCGGTGCATCNCCCTCATGGATCTCACGCGCTATTTTAGCAAAGTTTCTACCAACGTTTTCCGAGTTTTTTTCAATCTTTTCTTTAAAATCTTTAAGAATTTTTTCAGCTTCAGAATGAGGCTTCACAAGCATATTTTTTTTAAATTTTGTATTTTTAGACTCGGATTGCAATCTTGGACTCATCAAGTCTTTCTTGATCTCACTGCACCCACAAACTTCGCAAGATAATTGTCCTAATCCACTAAGTTTATCAAAAGTTTCTGCAGATGCGAACCAACTGTTAAAGTTGTGACCATTTGTACACTTAAGATTGTATAAAATCATNATATCTTTTTTCTGTAACTTTACTTTGCTTTTCTTTCTCTTTTCAAGGAAATAGGCTGAAAAGCAATACTAACATGGGTGGAGCAATACGGTTTGCCTTGTTCCGAAGGGTGACCACAGAACCAGAAATTTTCAGTAGCTGGATCTCCTATTGGCCATTTACAAGTTCGCTCTGTCAATTCCATAAGATTCAATTTCTTTGCATTTTCTTCTAATTCAGCGATGTTTGCCAGAGTTGCCTCAGGTAACATGTTTTTATCACCTTCAAGGCCATCTACATGCAAGTCATCAAATTTATCCGAATTTATTTGGGAAAAATCTTTATTTTTATTATTATCTNCTTGCTTCTGAAAATTATCTGTATTTTTTACTTTAGCNGGTCTTCCTCTCTTTTTCGTTATGATTTTTTTTTCTGAATTTTCCGATCTATTCGAAAGACCTAGTCTGTGGATCTTNCCTATAACGGCGTTTCTAGTAACACCACCNAGTTTTTCAGCAATCTTACTGGCGCTTTGCCCCTCAGACCAAAGTTGCCTTAATTGTTTTATTCTTTCATCNGTCCAGGCCATGTGTATTTCTCCAGAAATATTTCGATCTCACGTCTATAAATAAGCTAATTTTTAATGTAAACAAGATATTTTACTTAGGTTAACGAATAAAATGAACCACGTTGGGCTATTTACTCTAGTTGAAAGAGAAACAAAGAGATTTGGGTCGGTATGGGGACAAACCGTCTTAGCTCCAATTTTCTCTACCTGTGTATTCTTAATTATTTTTTTTCTAATTTTTTTTGAAAATGAAAGTATTTCAAATCAGGGAAAATTATTTTTTATTGCACCTGGTGTAATTATGATGGCCGNAATTCAAAATGCCTTTGCCAACACGTCATTTTCTATTTTAATATCCAAAATTCAAGGAAATATCGTGGATACTTTAATGCCACCACTTAGTAGCTTTGAGTTGCTACTTGGGCTNAGCATTGGAGGGACAATTAGAGGTTTGATTATTGGAAGTTTATCAGCAATATTAATTTTTCCATTAATTGGTTTGCCGTGTGAAAATATTTTTTTGTTCATACTATATATTCTATTAGCAAGCTTTGAATTATCACTTCTGGGTATAATGGCCGGAATTTTTTGTGAGAAATTTGATCACTTGAATGGAATTACCAATTTTATAATCACACCTTTGGCTTTCTTATCCGGGACCTTTTATTCGATAAATGTCCTCCCAGAATATTTCCAAAATCTTTGCTATTTGAATCCAGTTTTTTGGTTAATTGACGGAGCTCGCTTTGGAGCTTTAAATTTCTCTGACATGAATATTTTTTATGGTATCATGTTTACGTTAGTGTTTATTTTTCTTTTGTTTACCGCTAATTGGATTTTATTGTTTCGTGGGGTCCGACTTAAAAACTAAAAATAGTTCTATGGATTAATTTTCTCTATTCGTTTATCCATATTTACCTTAACAGGAGTAAATATTTGAATAATTCTATTCTTCCTACCTATAATAGAAGCAATTTGTGTTTTGAGCGGGGACAAGGTTCTTGGCTTGAGACAAAAGAAGGTGATTTATATTTAGACTTTGGGTCAGGTATAGCGGTAAATTCATTAGGCCACTGTCATCCCAAATTAGTAGAAACTCTAAAAAACCAAGCTGAAAAAATTTGGCATACGTCGAATTTACATAATATTATGCAGCAGAATGAGCTTGCGGATTTTTTGGTTGAGAACACCTTTGCGGAAAAAGTTTTTTTCACCAATTCAGGTGCTGAAAGTGTGGAATGTGCCATTAAAATGGCTAGAAAGCATTTCTATGACAAAGGTTTGGAGAAAAAAAATAGAATAATAACTTTAAATGGTTCTTTCCATGGTAGAACTTTAGGTACTATAGCTGCAGCAGGTGAAGAGAAGTTAACAAAAGGATTTGGTCCTGATTTACAGGGATTTGATCAAGTGACTTCTGATAATTTAACTGAAATTCTAGATTGTATAGATGATCAGACAGCAGCCATTCTGATGGAGCCTATTCAAGGTGAAGGTGGGATAAAAAGTCTTGAAACTAGTTATCTCAGAGAAGTAAGAACAGTCTGTGATGAGAATGATATTCTATTGATTTTTGATGAAGTTCAGTGTGGAGTTGGTCGATCTGGAAGATTGTTTGCCCATGAAAAATATGATGTCTTGCCAGATATAATGGCCATAGCAAAAGGTCTGGGTGGAGGATTTCCAATAGGGGCTTGCTTAGCAACTAATAAAGCAGCTAGTGGAATGACTAAAGGTACACACGGATCAACTTTTGGTGGAAACCCTTTAGCTTGTGCTGTAGCTAGAGCCGTTTTGGATGAAATTACAAGTCCTGGTTTTTTGGAAGAAGTGCAACGGAAATCTAAAATTTTTATGCAAGAACTTTCAAGAATTCTAGATCAGTATTCAGATATTTTTGAAGAATTAAGGGGGGAGGGATTAATGCTAGGCCTCAAATGTAAAGTGGATAATATGGCATTAATAGAAACCGGTTATGACCAAAAGCTCTTATTAATTCCTGCCGCAGACAATGTTATTCGCATTCTGCCCCCGTTAAATATTACCGATCAAGAGATTAGGGAAGGGATAAATAGGATAGAAACTATAGCTGCTTCATTTCAAGAGAAAATTAAATAGCCATGAAAAATAATTTTCTTAATCTAAAAGACATAAATTTAAATGATTTAAGGGCAATACTTAGTGAGGCTTTAAGAATAAAGGACCTACGAGTGAATTGTCTTAATGGCAAAAAGGATGAAGATAAAGTCCTTAGCGATGTCATAACAGCTTTAATATTTGAAAAACCCTCAACGAGAACAAGATTTTCTTTTGACGTTGGTATAAGGCAGCTGGGAGGTCAAACAATAACGAGTTCTAGTGCGGATATGCATTTGGGAAAAAATGAAAATGTTTCAGATACCGCAAAAGTTTTGAGTAGATATGTCGACTTGGTGATGCTTAGAACTTTTGACGAAAAGATTCTATTTGAATTTTGTGAGCATTCAGCTGTGCCGGTTATTAATGGTTTGACAGACCAAAGTCACCCCTGTCAAGTATTGGCAGATATTTTTACTTATGAAGAGAAAAGAGGTTCTATCTCGGGGAAAAAAGTAACTTGGGCTGGTGATGGTAATAATGTATGCAATAGCTATTTGGAGGCAGCAGGTAAATTCGGGTTTAACTTTTGTTTTTATGGCCCTCAAGGTTGCCTTCCCGATAGGAGTTTGATTGAAAGTGCAGAAAAATGTGGAGGTAAAGTATTAGTTACTGAGGATCCAGAGGAGGCATTTTATAATGCGGACTTAGTTGTAACAGACACATGGGTCTCAATGCATGAAATTGAAAAAAAACAAAAGAGAGAATTGTTTTCTGCNTTTCAGGTAACATCAAAAAAAATGTCTCTAGCAAAAAAAGATAGCATATTCTTACATTGTTTACCTGCCCATAGAGGAGAAGAAGTTACTGATGAAGTCATAGATGGTCCTAATTCGCAAGTGTTTGAAGCAGCAGAGAACCGACTTCATGTCCAAAAAGCAATAATTAAATGGGTGTTAAAAATTTGAAACTCTTAAATTCTAATGAGCATAAAGCATAGCTTCAATTTCATAATATTAAATGCGAAGAAAAGTACCAAAAGAAAAAAAATATGATGTTATTATTATTGGTGGCGCCATAATGGGTTCAGCTTCAGCATATTTTTTGTCTAAAAATTCTGATTATAATGGGAAGACGCTNGTTATTGATAAGGANCTCNCNTTTGAATTTTCATCNACCGCTAGAACTAANAGTTGNATACGACANCAGTTTTCTGAACCTATAAATGTGAAAATTTCTCAATTTNCTGCATCATTTATATCCCGANTCAATAAGNATTATTTTAAANTNGGNCTTCCANNACNGATNAATTTAGATAATTTTGGATACTTNTATTTAGCAANTACTAAAAAGGCTGCTGATNTATTANNTGCTAATCAATTAATGCANAACTCCCTAGGTTCNGGGACCTACCTNTTNGGNAAGANAGAAGCTTNTAAGNNTTTCCCTTTTATGAATTTTTCAGANATTTTGCTNTGTAGCCATAATACAAAAGACGAAGGGTATTTNGATGGCCAACTNCTCTTTGAGTTTTTTAAGAACTATNCAGTGAGNCATGGTGTNGANTATATCCAANATGAAGTTNTCGACGTTATNTTNGAGGGNGGTNNNGTAAAAANAGTNANCCTTAAAGNTGGAGAAANCATTTCTTGTGAAAATTTAGTTAATTGTGCTGGAACAAATGCCAAAGGNATTTCNAAAATGGTTNATTGNNACCTNCCAGTAGAAGCGAGGAAGAGATTTAGTTTTGTTTTTGATNCTGAAGAAAAATTAGATNAAAANGTGCCTTTGACAATAGANCCAAGNGGCATTCATTTTAGATCAGATGGAGNAAGGTTTCTNGCTGGATGTGGNCCAAGNGANGATTTTCCAGTAGATCNAAGCGATTTCTCAATAGAAGAGAACATTTGGGAAGATAAAGTTTGGCCGGTTCTTGCAAANCGGNTTTCTATTTTTGATAGAATTAAACTAGTTAATTGGTGGGTTGGGCACTATGCNTTCAATACCTTTGACCAGAATGCCATAATTGGATCGCACCCAGATATAAAAAATTTCTTCTTTTTNAATGGNTTTTCTGGACATGGTTTGCAGCAATCACCTGCAATGGGCAGGGGAATNTCTGAATTGATAATTTATAATGAATTNCGTACTCTGGATTTAAGCACTTTNGAGTTTGAAAGAATCNGTAAAAATGANAGAGTNCTTGAAAAGTCTATCATATAATTTAAGGAGATTTTTATGCTAANAAAGATTTTATTAACTGGTGCAGGGGGCAGGCTAGGGTCTTATCTTAGGGAACCTTTAACAAAAATGGCCAATGAACTTGTATCAATAGATATAAAATCTGAAATAGGANCTTTATATGANAAGGAAACTTTTAAACAAATAGATTTACAAGATTTTTCGGCTATNAAAGAAGTGTCAAAAGGGGTAGATGTAATCGTCCACTTTGGTGCAATTGTTGATGAGGCACCCTTCCCAGAATTATTGGGGCCAAACTTTATAGGATCTTATAATATTTGGGANGCCGGNTATCTTAACAATGTTAAAAGAATAATTTATGCTTCTTCGATTCATGCNGTTGGCATGTATCCTAAAAATGAATTTATTGNTACAGAAGTNCCACATAGGCCGGACACGTTTTACGGCTTAGCTAAATGCTTTACTGAGGACCTCGGGAAAATGTATTTTGAAAAATGCGGATTAGAATCTGTCCACCTTAGAATCTTATCCTGTGCTAAGGTTAATAATTCTCGTGCCTTAGGTACCTGGTTGTCATACGACGACTTAGTGCATTTGGTNAATAGNGCGATTGACACGCCGGTGACGGGATTTAAAATTGTGTATGGAGTNTCAAACAATGATCGGAGTCCAGTTGATAATAGTTCAGCAAGTTTTCTTGGTTATCGTCCAAGAGACAATGCAGAAAGATTTGCCAAAGAAATTCTNAACGGTACTTACCCAGAAAATCCNNGCAGCCCNGAGNTAGCTCTGCACGGNGGNCCTTTTGCCGCAACAAATTTGGGTGAGAGTGGAATTGGAGGTTTTGGTATCATAGATGANTCAAAGACCAAAGATTAGTCATCTTNTTTGGNTTCCTCTTCTTTTGGTTCTTGTCCAAATTCAAAGAAAAAAGTAGGGGGATAACGNCCATCATTTTTCTCAGACGTGCTAGTGAACAGTNCGTCAAGTTTTCTNAAATCTGAAAAAAGNCGTCTATTTTTTGTAATGAGAGATTCATCTAACCCCATCTTAAAACTAATCATTTTGGAGTTAATTTGATATTCAGATCCAAAATCTTGCTNCTGNTTTCCTGAAAATGAAAAAGTTCCTGAAATAAAGCATAGATTTTTGCAGGNNCTAAAGGATATTAACTGACCTTGGTCCAATTCAACATCGGTATAAATAAANTTTGTATANCCNTAATTTCTTCTTGGCAGATGAATTATAGCCTTCGAGTCGTTAATTAATACAAGGCGTCCAGTCAATTCATACATTCGATTATTCCATTCATAAAATTCATATTCGAATGATTGTCTTTCCTCAGCAATATTGTATTCGTCCGAATATCCTGATGAAGTAATAAAAAGGCCCAGAAAAACCCAAGTGGAGATAAAAATATGGATGTAAGTTTTCATAAATTTTCTATGACGCTTTTTAATTTAGATTGGGACGTATTTTATCCGTATTAGTCGTATTGCTATAAGTTTCTGCTAAACTTAATATTTCTATATCTGAGTAAGGCTTTCCAAAAATTTGTAAACCAGTTGGTACTCCGTATTCATTTAATCCACATGGCAAAGAGATGCAAGGCAAACCAAGCAGAGAAACCAGTATTACGACTTCCATCCACCTATGATATGTATCCAAAGCTCGTCCATTTATTTCTTGAGGGTATTGAAAATTTACGTCAAATGGAAATACGGCAGCACTAGGAAGGGCAAGATAATCATAGTTTAAGAATAGCTCATCCAACGTATTTTTTATTTTTATCTGCAAATGTTTAGCTTCTTGAATTTGTAAATCGTCAATCTGATTGGCCTTTTGAATTTCCCATATTATTTCTTTTTTTAGAAGGCCCTTCTTTTCTCTCATATTAAACTTTGAACTAAGGCCATCCTTTAGAGACATACTTCTCAGTGTGGTCCAAGATTCCCACAATTCTGCCGAGCTTAGATTCGATTTTACCGAAGATACTTTTGCTCCACAAAAAGCAACAGTATTTAAACAATCTTTACACAAGTCTAGAATTCCATCCTCGAAAGGGTATTGATTTATTAAATCTTCTATCCAGCCAATTTTTATTTCTTTACAAGAAATGGGGTTAATATCTTTTGCCTTTTCTTTTATATCAAACGATATTTTTCCAAGCCAGTTTGAGCCAGCAATCACGTGCAGTAGATAGCCCAGATCCTTAGGTGTCTTAGCCATTGGTCCAGCAGTAGAGAGACGATCAGAGACGTTTAGATCTTCTTGTTCACTGGGCACAAGCCCTACCGTTGGTCTGAATCCATAAATGTTATTGAATGCGGCCGGATTTCTCAATGAACCCATCATATCTGATCCATCTGCGATTGGAATAAAATTAGCAGTAATTGCGGAGGCTGCTCCTCCGCTTGACCCACCTGCAGATAGTTTTTTGTCATATGGGTTACGAGTTGAACCAAAGATAGAATTAAATGTATGAGAGCCAACACCAAACTCAGGTGTATTGGTCTTTCCTATTAATATGGCGCCTGATGACCGAATTCTTTCTGCAATTTTTCCATCTTTTTTTGGAATGTTTTGTTCAAATATTTTAGATCCATAAGTTGTCCTAATGCCTTTGGTGTCTTCAAGATCTTTAATAGCAATAGGTATTCCTAGTAAAGGTTTCGTCTTTATCTCTTTGAAGTCCATACTATCTATTTTATTAGCCTGTTCGAGCAATTGGTCGGACGGCACCTGGGAGACAATAGCATTTATATCTCCGTTGTGTTTTTTTATATTTTCCAGATATGAAGATAATACAGCTTCGGCTTTTAGCTCCTTATTTTGAATTAGTGAGCTAATTTCACAAACATTTAAATTAAAAATTTCAGACACATTAACCCCTTTTCAGAAATCTCATTGTACAGAAAATTAGGATTCTGAAAAGATGGTTTAAGAATAATTAGGTTGTTTTCTTTGCTCTATTGAAATTTGCCAAATTTTCGAATTTAGGAATATTAATTGGGTCATCTTTTTCAGAAAAGAAAAACTCCTTGGTAAATTCACTAATCAGATTAATTTCCTTTGATTTCACCTCAAAATCTTCGCTTTCAGGCAGGTTCCTAGACTGAATGGCTTCTGTGAGTTTTAGCTGAAAAAGTTTTAACTCTAGAGATTGTTTTCTATATTCAAGAAGGCCTTTGCTTTTTTTAAAAAAATCTGGTCCTGAAGACGGGGTAGCTCGTTGCTCCAATCTGGAAGCAGATACAGTACTATTTAATTTAGGTTCCATCTCTTCTATGAGTGAGCTTAAAATAGATATGGTCCTATATAAATATAGCAGTGAGTTATCACAAAGTGTATTTATTTCATTTTCTCTCATAAATATTTTTCCTTCTTTAGAGCTTGAACTTTTGAAGCACTTAATTAACCGAATCGTTGAATTTTAGCACGTTAAGTTTTATTCAAAAGATATATGTGGAAAAACTGCAAATTTTATGCCGCTCTTCTGGAGTCAAATTAATTTAGTTCAATTTTATCCATAAGAAATCTATGTATTCAAAGTTTTGTTGTAATTATAGGATAATTTTGATATTTGTTGATGGTTAAATTATAGGGAAAAAGATCTGTGGCACAAATAGGATTAAAAGCTGTTGAAAGTGATGATAAAGCAGAAGATGAAAATATTGCTTCAAAAGGCAGGCCATCAATTATTCGTGAAGGTCTAAAAATTAGTGGAAATATTAGAAGTAAGAGCAAGATTGAAGTTGAGGGTTTTGTAAAGGGCAGTATAACAGCACCGGAAGTAGTTAGTGCACACGGTAGTAGAGTTGCTGGACCCATTAGGGCGGACAATTTGTTTGTGGCAGGACATGTGGTTGGGAAAATATACGCTAAACAAGCNCGTTTTGGTGAAACATCAAGGATTGAAGGTGATGTCAATTACGAAAAAGTGATAGTTGATGAAGGTACAACTTTTGATGGCAAGGTGTCTTTCAAGCGTTTGAAGAAGACATAGTAAATCCGACAACACAATATATAGAAAAAATTTTAAAGAGTCCTTGAGGTTATNATTTTTGTGAACGATATAGAAAAATTGCCTGAGGGTACTCACACCATTGCTATTGGCTTTGGTGATCTTAACGGAATAATGAGAGGTAAGCGTATCCCAGCAACGAATTGGGAAAATGTTTGCAAAAANGGTACTGCTATTTGCTTGTCTGCTTTAGTCTACGACATGACATGTGATGTCTGGGATACACCGATAGCAAATAATGACAACGGATACCCAGATATGCATATCTTCCCTTCCACCAAGCCGTTAGCGTTACCTTGGGAGCCAGGAGTAGCAATTTCNTTTGCTAGAATAGAGGGCATGGATCATAATCCAGTATCTGTAGATGCTCGTAAGGTTTTGGAGCGGCAAGTAGTGAGAGCTAAGAAGCTAGGTTATGATATAAAGGTTGGAACTGAACTAGAGTTTTTCTTACTTGATCCAGAAACTAAAAAGCCTAAAGACAAGGGTATACAAGTATATTCTTTGGAGAGAGCGTCTGAGCTTGAGCATGTTTTAGGACCTATTAGGAGNCATTTATCAGAATGNGATATACCAATAGAACAATCAAATCCTGAATATGCATCNGGACAGGTNGAGGTCAATATCAGATATGATGATCCATTAGTTTCTGCTGACCGTGTAATAATGTTTAGATCATTAGTAAAGCAAATAGCTCATCAAAAGGGTTACCTTGCNACTTTTATGCCTAAGCCAATCCTTAATGAATCTGGAAGTGGGTTTCATTGNCATTACTCANTTTGGAAGGGTAAAAAAAATATTTTTTCTGAGGGTGGAAAATTTAGTCAAGAGGGTAAATATTTTATTGGAGGAATCCAAAAGCGCATTTNCGAGTCAACTATTTGTGGAAGTATGAATGTAAACGGTTATAGGAGAAAGGAACTTTATTCCTTTTGCCCAACTAATAACACCTGGGGATTTGACAATAGATCAACGGCACTAAGGGTTATTGAAGGTTCTGATAGTTCTACTAGGTTTGAAAAGAGAGATGCAGGAGCCGATTGCAACCCTTATCTAAGAATTGCGACTGATATTGCAAGTGGATTAGATGGTTTAGAAGCCAAAACTGAACCTTCTAAAGTGACGGTTGGTGACGCTTATAAAGACAAGAAGTCTCCTAAGTTGCCGGATAATATATCTGACGCTATTAAGTTGGCTAAGGGGTCAAAATGGTTGAAAGAGGTTCTCGGTGATGACATGCTATTACTTTGTGTCCAGCAATGTGAAAGAGAACTCAATTTCTTTAGTCAACAAATAACTGAAGTTGAGACAGATAGATATTTGGCTAATTTATAATTATAAAATTAAGTTAAATNAAAGGCAGATAATAATCTCTAATNTCGTCAAGATTTTTTCCTTCTAATCTTTTTGCCTCGTCTCTTTTCAGGAAAATATGAGCTTTAGATATTAAATCACCTACCTTGCCACAAAGCTCAGCATCTTTTTCAAGAGCATCCAGCGCATTGANTAGATTCGATGGTACATGCCTTGTTGCACGCACGTTTTCTAAACCATCAAGGTCTTCGGGGTCTTGAAGAGAAAATTTGTTTTCTATGCCCAGTATTCCAGCTTGTAGTAAAGCTGTGACGGCTAGATAAGGATTGCATGAGCAATCTCCTGTTCTATGCTCCAGTCTGGCAGACTTTTCTGATTTAGTGGAAGTTCTTAAGGTAACTAAGCGATGATCCTCTGCCCAATTTGCCCAATAACCTGCCATCGATGCNGGAGCCAGCCTTTCATAACTATTTACTGTAGGTGCCAAAAAACTAGAAAGAGACTCATGATGTTTCATAAGTCCAGCCATGAAATATTTAGATATATCAGAGAGCTTCCCATCTTCAGATATAATATTTTTACCAGAAGAATTTCTTAAACTCATATTTACGTGAAAACCTGAACCGCCTCTCTCTGGGATAGGTTTGGGAAGAAATGTAAGTAGTAAGTCATTTTTGAAAGCTACCTCTCGAGCCATTAATTTAAATAAAAACGTACTATCACAAGCCTTCATTGCATTATCAAAACAAAGCGTGAGCTCAAACTGGCCGTTATCGTATTCCCCATTTAGACTCTCTACAGGTAAATTGCATTCATAAGCTGTTGAAAAAATTTGATCTAGCAAGCCTTTCGGATCATTACTGGGGCCGGTTCCATAAACTAAAGCTCCCGGCGTATTGTAAGGTCTCCAAGTCCCATCATCATCTTTCTCAAATGCGTAGGCCTCCAATTCAATTCCAATCATGGGNGCCAGATCTAATTTAGCAAGNTCCTTGANTGTTTCNTCTAGACGACCTCTACCACATAAACCATATGGTNCATTTTTTGCGTACAAATTTCCTAGTCTAATTCTTGTNTTTGGTTGCCAAGATTTGTGCTCTTCTTCTTCGAGGACAAGTTCCATATCTGGAATGCCCTCTAGGATATTGGTGCCCGGAACAGTTAATAAATCTCTATCTAAGGATACTGAAAAAGCNCCTTGAGCAAAGCCNACTTTTTGACTTTCTTTTCCACNAGTAANAGCGGGNATATATTTTCCTCTCGGCAGACCGTGNAAATCACAAAATAAAACTCTGTCTTTAATCATTGGTTTTGGCCTTTTTAATAACTTAGTTTACTTTTGTATTTCTACATCTAAACTTTTAACCCCGCAAATAAAATTAGAGCGGGTCCAAGTAGGTTCGGATAATTTTTTCAAAGATTTAATTTTNTTGCAGAGCTCTTCTAGGATAATTTTCAATTCCATCCTTGCTAGCCAAGTACCTAGGCAAAAGTGAACACCACCTTTTCCAAAAGAAAGGTGAGGGTTTGGATATCTATCNATATCTACGTTAAAGGGGTTATTAAAGACAGTTTTGTCGTAGTTTCCTGATACAAACCATAGGACGACTTTATCACCTTCACGGATTCTTTTTTCATGNAGTTCAAAATCACATGTTGCTGTTCGGCGAAAGTACATAGTCGGCGATGCTACTCTGATAAATTCATCTGCAGCACGCGAGTAGTTTTCTGAACTTTTAAGGTAATCAAATAATTTTTTGTTTTGGGACAATTGATAGACTGCCATGGCTATAGAATACCTTGTTGTGTCATTCCCTGCAGCAACTAGCAGACAGAAAAAATTCTTAAATTCTAGATCGCTCATAACAGGNTGACCTTCAGAGGTCTTTATGTGATTAAGCATCTGGAAAAGAATNCCNTCCTTAGTAATATCAACACTCCCGTTTATGATTTTTTCGGCATAATCAAACAAATCAGCTCCGGCGGGTGATCTAAAAGGCATAAGCCTATATTTTTCGCTATCCTCTTTATCAATTACTAATTCTGAAAAATCTGGATCCGAATTTCCTATCAAAGCATCACCTTTTTGAACCAGCCAATCTAGATCATCTTCTGGAACGCCTAGAATTCTCCCCAGCATCATCATCGGCAATTTCTTTGCAATCTTATCTACGGCTTCAAATTTAGTATTTTGTATGGCTTGATTAATAATGTCAGAAGCCAACTTTCTTACTAAGTTTTCGTACTCGTCCATTTTCTGTTTGGAAAATGCTGGATTTAGGAGAGATCGAATATTTCTATGGGCTGGTGGGTCTGTTTCCTGAAAAGTTCTCCTTGCTATGTATTCCTCTTCAGTTTGATCTTCAATTCTAATACCTCTTTCTGAGCTAAATACTTTGTAGTTTTGATTTACCTTAAGTATGTCACTGTGGCGTAAAATAGACCAAAACCCTCTTCCATTTTTTTCTTTTGTCCAGAATATCGGTTCCTCATTTCTAAGCCTTTCAAATGTTTTATGAGGAACACCACTTTTAAAGCTGTCGTGGTCCGAAATATCAAGGTAACTATCATCTATCATAAAAAGTACCTTACATTTATCAGTTAATGTTTTCTAAGAAAAATTCGGTTGCCCAGGTGGAAAAAATTTGCCCATTTTGGGACTTAGATAAAGTCTTCTTTGCATANTTTAAGTATTGATCTCCTATCTTGCCTTTGCAATCGATCAGAAGAGCATCCATNAATTCATAAGAGAATTCAGGGTGAGATTGGGTAGTAAGAATGTGGGACCCTTTTTGAAAACTGGAAATAGGNCAACGTTCTGAACTCCCAATTACTACACATGATTCAGGTAGATTGGTAACTTGATCTTCATGAAATACGAATAAATCCAGTGAGGAGTGATCAGTCATCCATAGTCTTCGCTCAGGAAATGCAATATTTTCTATTCCAATATTCCACTTAATATTTGATTTTTCCACTTTACCACCCAAGGCATCAGCTATCGCCTGATGGCCAAAACACACACCTAAAAGAGGTTTCCTTTTTTTGTCACACTCCTCAATAAATTTATAAAGACTTGGCTTAAACGCTAAATCATCTCTTACAGATAAAGGGCTTCCAGTGATCAGGTAGCAGTCTTGCTCATCAATATTTTTAGGTAAAATGCCGCCGATTGTCATGTAAACTGTGTATTCAAATCNTTGAGATTGGGTGTCAAATAAATTCCGAAATCTNTGNGCATCGTCTGGGAAAGTATCCCCGATTGTTTCACTTTTATCGTGGTTTACTTGTAAAATTCCAATTTTAATTTTTTGCATATCAAAAAATAGAAAGGAGGGGCAAATAGACCCCTCCTTTTTAAATGAACTAAATTAATTTAGCATTGCATTAAGTTCGTCAAATTTTGCATTGTCTGCTGCTATCCTTGCTGCAGATGCATCTGCGTCTTGCCAATAGATCCTAGCACCAGATTCTGCCATCAACTCTTTGGCGCGATCACTTGTCATGGAAGCTTTAGCTATTTCGGCAATTTTGTCTTTTGTTGCTTGAGGAGTTCCTTTCTTTACAAACAAACCATTCCACAATTCGACATTGTTTATTCCAGCCTGGTCTGCAAGTGTCTTGACACCACTCAATTTTGCTATTGGCTCTTCTCCAATGTTGGCCAGCACTTTTATTTTCCCTAAGCAAGGTTCAATAAGGGCGAGTGTAGTATTTATTACATCCGCATCACCGGCTGAAAGAGAATTGCAGTCTAGCATGTCGAAAGCGCTTTCATCAGCCCACTCAAATCCCATAGATTTAGCTGCAGCAAAGCTAGCTTTAGTTGGAACAAGTCCTGCACCAAAATGACCTAAAACAACATCATTANTCTTAGCGTGCGCGGCTAATTCAGCCATATTTGAGTAAGGAGCATTCTCTCCGGCTGCTAAAACAAACGGATAGGTTAAGAAAATACCAATAGGTTCAAAGCTATCTGCTTCTATTCCAATGTCTATTCTTGGACCAACAATAGGTACACCTATTACAAATGATCCGATTACTGAACCGTCTGCAGGCGCTGCAAGGACTTCTAGGGCACCTGGGAAAGGACCATCACCACCGCCGGGTCTATTTACAACAGAAGCGGCCATGCCTGTAGCTTTTTCCATATCTTCTGCTATCCAGCGTGTTAAAATATCTTCAAAATCACCTGGTGGCCAGGGTACTATAAATTGAACTGGCCCGTCAGGGTAATCAGCCGAGGCTGGAACCGAAACTGACATAAGACCAAATACTGCTAATAAAACTGTTAAGGCTTTTTTCATATCTTCCTCCAATGGAATCGAGTTATCTAAACTTTATTCAGGAGAAAAGGTTAGCAGTAGTTTTTGTAACTATCAAGATTCATCTCAATATGGATTTTCTTAAGCTTAAAAATATTGTTACAAGAATAATTATAGCAATTACTGCGAATAACGAACCTGATACTGGCCGGTTTACCAAATCATAGATTGTCTTTATTTGGCTCGCACCTGCTGTTAGTCTCTCGATCATTATTGAACCTAAAACCATACCAAGAACTATCGGAACTAAAGGCCAATCTAATCGCCGAAAGATAAATCCTAGGTAGCCAAATCCAGCAGCAAAAGCGCAGTCAACAAAACTATTTCGAATAGAAAATATTCCAATAAAGGAAAGAATGAGAATGAAAGCTCCTAGAAATCGGTTCGGGATCAAAATGATTTTTGTAAATAGTTTTGTTGAAAACAGAAGTGTTACAAAGACCAAAATGTTTACCAAAAGAAGAGCTGTAAAGAGACTAAAGAGAAAATCCGAATTATTCTCAAAAATATCTGGACCCGGCTTAATGCCGGCATCGAAAAAGACAACCATCATCATAGCTGTTAGGGCTTCTCCTGGGACGCCGAGTGCAAGTAGTGGTATCATAGCGGCAGCTGGGACAGAGTTATTAGAGGTTTCGGAAGCTATTAAACCTTCAGGTGCTCCGTGGCCAAATCTTTCAGGTGTCTTAGAAAAAGCACGTGCGGTGGAATAACTAAAAAACTGTGCTACGAACTCTCCTACTCCGGGGATTATTCCCATTAGAGTTCCATAGCATGCAGAAAATAGGGGAACTTTTTTATATTTTGATAATTCAAAGAAACCCTGAAAAAATGTTCCCTTCAATGGAGCAACTGGCGGGTCAGTATCTTTTCCAGTTAAAAGGTTTAGAGCTTGGCTGATTGCGAAGATGCCCACNATCACCACAATAAGATTGAATCCCGCGGCCAGATATTCAATATCAAAGGTAAACCTTTGAATGCCTCGCGTCGACTGCCTTCCTACCATTGCAATCAAAAAGCCAAATGAGAATAAAAGGGCTGCAATAACCATGTTTTGCCGATGGGCAATAATTANCAGAACTGATCCTAAAAGGGCAGCCATAAAAATATCCCGTTGCCCAAAAAGTGCGCCAACGTTTTGTAGGTAAGGTCCAAAAGCAATAAGGGAAGAGAGAGCAATAAGAACCGAAAAACAGCCCCCAAAAAATGAAGAAGAGTANGCAATAGAAAGTGCCTTTGCAGGATTTCCTTGTTTCGTTAGGGCGTAACCATCATANGTTGATAAAGCATTTACAGGAGTTCCTGGCGTATTAATAAGTATGGCAGGGATGGCTCCACCATACATGCTTGAACCATAGACACCCAATAATAAAATGAGGCTAACAAGGTCTGGAAGAAAGATTGTTGCTGGTAAAAGTATTGATATNGCAATAGCTGGGCCAATGCCTGGTATTGCTCCAATTACCATACCTCCTATTGCTCCGACAAAAAGAGCTATTAAGACTTGTAGATCTAGTAAGTTATTTAAACCTAACCAAAAGTTTTCCATCAAAAGTAAATCTTCATGAATGTCTCTGTATTTTGGGGAAAAAATTCATAGAGCCAAATATTAACAGGAGTTTTNATTTTTAGAAAAGTTCGAAAGATTAGAACGATTGCGATTGTGGTAAGAATGCTTCGAATTTGCCATTTTAACGCCGTATAACCCAGTCTATTTGTAAGAAAAACTCCAAATATTACTGTAGATAAAAAATATCCAAGATATCTAATTGAGAGAGTGTAAATTAAGAAATAACCTATAAATTCAAGAGCTTTTATCCAAATNGAAAATTCATGAAAAAATCGACTTGGGATTAGATTTCTTTTTTTGTAAATCCACCTTCGATATGATGGTAGGATATTTAACAGAGCAGCTGGCAGTAAAATTGTTACGCATGCCAAAGGACCCACCCATGGTTGTTTTAGTATTTTTCCAAATCTTTTATGATCTAATGCACGATCTTCCCAACCAGTTTCTGAGGAGAAATTGAAAATGATAAATCCTGCAAAAAGCAAACATATAAAGGACAAAAATAGGTCACCATCTTTTCTCTTAAATTCAAAAAGATCTTCAATTTTGAATTTCCGTTCCAAAGGTATGTAGCTCTTAAAAGANAGCGCAATTGTATCAGACTTAAATTTAGGTCCTGAAGCATATGATATAAAGGTTTTTTGTTTTTCACTTGAAGTCATATTTTCAGCATTTTCCTTTACCATTAGATTGGGGCCTTTAAAACTTAATAACGCCCGTTTTTATCCATTCGTCAACAATTTCAAGGGNNTTAGTTGAAAATGCTTTGTCATTTATATGGCAATCTAATTCATCAAAAGTTACTGGCTCTGAAATTTCCCTTTTCAGAGTTTTGCAGAAATGACTGAGACCTTCTGGATCATGAAGAGCTTCACCTTTCCTATCCCATTCTTGAATTCCTTGTTTAGGGATAAGAACATGGGTCCGACCTTTNGCTTTAGCTAAAGTTTTTGCTATATCTTTTGCAGTTTTCTCTCTATCTCTTTTCGATAGTGAGAACGATCCAATTAGTCTATTATGGGCATGGTATTCTCTACCTTTAAAGCGTGCTGGTTTTTCTCCCCAGGACTGGATATCCACTAGATCTGACGCCCCCGGTGCCACAATTTGTGGTATACCATTTTTTCCTGCATTAACTAACCGATCCTTTCCACTATTTACGATTGATCCGTGAACATAATTTGTAAATTCCTGAAGACAAAAATCTATTACAAGTGAGAATTTATTCTCATTAGCTAAATTTTCAAAGGCTCTACCGCCCATACCTGTTGAATGAAATACAGCAGTATCGAAACCTCTTTTTTCCAATTCAGGTTTTAGATGCACCATATAGGATAGAGTTGATTTTCCGAGTGATGTCATGCCCACTAAAGGTTTTTTAAAGTCCGGCTTTTCAACTATTGATGCTGACCCAACAATTGACCCTGCAGCTTGACTTAGAGAACTTTTACATATGTCATTCAGTCCATATAATCCTCCAGCCCAAAGGATCATTTGGATATCCGCGGGCATTCTATCTGGTGGAATTAAAGGCGAAAAAGCTACTGTTGATACAATATATTTAGGAAAACCTAAGGGCAGGGATGAGGCACATTCTAGAGCTAAGTCGGTTCCCATGGTGCCACCTAGAGCAATGAACCCATTTATCTCATTTTTGGTGTAGAGTTTTTTAATCAGTTGAGCAGCGCCTTTTGCCATAATTTGCATTGCAATATTTTCATCATCTGTATCAGTTATTTTATCTATTGTAGATCCTGCTGATAAAGCCACATCATGCTTTGAAAACTTCGGCTTGAATGAGGTTTCCCCTAATACGCTTACATCTATTGTAATGGGAATTCCTCCAGCGGTTTGGATTTTTTCTGCTAAGTATTGCAACTCGTCTGTTTTGGTATCAAATGTGCCTACTACAGCGATTAGAGGATTTTCAATTTTTGCCATTATAGTTTTAGATTTGCTTACGTTGTTCAATGTAATATAATCTAAAATAAGATCGTATCAAATTTAAAGCAAGTATATCAGTATTTATAAATGAAGGGCTCACAAATTTTGGAACAGAATTTTTTAAAGGAACATAATGCAAAGCATGTATGGCATCCAATGGCTCATCCTGCTGAAATGATAACCAACCCTCCTAAAATCATTACAGAGGCAGAAGGTGTGGAAGTTATAGATGTCGATGGCCGAAGGCTAATTGACGGCGTTGGAGGGCTTTGGAATGTAAATTTGGGTTACAGTTGCAATCCTATAAAGAAGGCAATTTCTGATCAATTGGGAAAGCTCCCTTATTATTCTATTTTCAGAGGTACAAGCACAGGGCCAACCATTAGGTTGTCTGAAGAGTTGAGTAATTGGTTCAAGGAAGATGGTTTAACAAAGGCATTTTTTACTAGTGGTGGTTCAGATAGTGTAGAAACGTCTCTTAGGCTGGCAAGGCAATACCATAAAATCAGAGGAGATAAGGATAGGACAAAGTTTTTAAGTTTAAAGAAAGGCTATCATGGTACTCATTTTGGAGGAGCAAGTGTAAATGGAAATGCAAATTTTCGGAGAAATTATGAGCCCTTAATGCAGGGATGTTTTCAGATAGCAAGTCCTTATACTTATCGAAATCCTTTTGATGAAGAGGACCCCGAAAAACTTTCTGCCTTTTGTATTAAAGCATTGGAAGATGAAATTAATTTTCAAGGACCTGACACTATTGCGGCTTTTATTATGGAACCTGTTTTAGGTGCTGGAGGTGTTATCCCTCCACACAAATCATTTATGCCAATGGTGCGGAAGATATGTGATGATCATGGAATTTTACTTATTGCAGATGAAATAATTACGGCTTTTGGTCGAACAGGAGCTTTAACGGGATCTAGGCTCTGGGGGGTTAAGCCAGACCTAATGTGTATTGCTAAGGCCATTACCAATGGTTATTTCCCATTTGGTGCTGTAATGATTTCTTCAAAAGTTTCTGATATTTTTGAGAATGACAAGTCATCATTTGGTTCTATTGGTCATGGTTATACCTATAGTGGTCATCCTGTAGGGGCTGCTGCTGCATTAGCGTGTTTGCCAGAAATTTCCAAACTAAAGGTTCAAGAAAATGCTGCAACCCGCGGTGACCAGCTGTTAAAAATTTTAGAAGAGCTTAAAGCTAAATTCGAAATAATAGGTGATGTCAGGGGGCAGGGATTAATGACTGCTATGGAATTAGTGAGTGATAGAAAAACAAAGAAGCCTATAGACAAGGAAACTGCAGGGAAAGTCTTTGAAGGTGCCTACAATGCTGGGGTTTTAGTGCGTGTATCCGGTCCTAATGTGATACTTTCTCCTCCTTTAATTGTTACGGCCGAAGATGTGAAAAAAATAGGCGATGCCCTTAATGAAGGATTAACGTTAGCATCAAATTAAGTTTTTAAAATGTGCAAGACACAGTTCCAAAATCATTAAAATCAGCACTAATTTGATCTCCAAAGTTAGTTTCTACAGGCCTGATAAAGCTTCCAGATAAGACCACATCACCTTTATCTAAATATTTATTATAGTCCGCTAACCTCCTTATTAGCCATAATATCCCAGTTACCGGATCATCTAGTATACCTGCTCCTAAGCCTGTTTCTTCAACTTCATTATTCTTCTTTAAGATACATCCAACCCGACGCAAATCCCAATCCTTGATTTTGTGAGCTTGGTTGCCAAGAATAATGCCGGCGTTAGCCGCATTATCCGCAATTGTATCAAATATTTTTCGAGTTTGCCCAGTGGTGGGATCGCTTCTTTTTATTCTGGTATCTAAAATTTCTAATGCTGGGCATACATAATCAGTTGCCTCTATTATTTCTGATTTTGTGATTTTCTTACCTGAAATTTTGGATTTCATAACAAATGCTATTTCTGCCTCTATCCTTGGTTTAATAAAACGATTTTTAGGTATTTGAGATTCGTTCTGAAAGAACATGTTATCAAAAAGGACACCACTATCTGGAGTTTCAATATTTAAGGCTCTTTGCATTGCTTTCGAAGTAAGCCCTATTTTCCAACCTTTTTTTATTAGTCCAGAGGACAATTTATTTTCGATTAATTTTTCTTGAATTGCATAGGCTTCTTCCAAGGTTATTTCTGGGAAGTCTCTTGAAATTAAATCAATTTGTATAAGGTTCTTTTCAGCATTAAAAAGATCATCTGCTGTTCTTTTAATGTCCTCTTCCCTCATTATATATTTTCATCCTGCACGTTGTTAATTAAATTTCCAATTCCATCCACTTTTACTTCTACAACATCACCTGGTTTTAACCACTTTGGTGGATCGAACCGGGCACCTGCCCCCGTGGGGGTGCCACAGATTAGAACATCTCCTGGAGAAAGTTCTATGAATGTAGAGACATACTGGATGATATAGTCGAATCCAAAAATCATATTATTCGTATTATCATTTTGACGGAGCTCACCATTGACAAGTGTTTGTATCTCTTTGTTGATTAACTGTGCTTTATCTTTAAATCGCAACAAGTATGGTCCGAGAGAACCGCTTTTATACCAGTTCTTACCCTGGGTGACGTTGAATTTTGCATGTCTTAGCCAATCTCTAATTGTGCCTTCGTTACATAGTGTAAATGCTGCAATATGATTGAATGCACTTTCTTTCTTTATCCTACGGCCTGGACGCCCAATAACAATAGCTATTTCACCTTCGTAATCTAATTGCTCTGATTCTGGAGGTCTTACTAGGGGGTTTAAATGTCCAGTAAAGGTCGAAGGAAATCTGATGAAAAGAGATGGGTTTTGAGGAGTGGAAGATCCGTCTTTATATTCAGCATTTCGATCTGGAAAATTAACCCCAACACATATAATTTTATTGGGTCTTGTGATTGGGGGCAGATATTTGATATCTCTTACATCGTATTGGTTTTTTGAAGATGACTGCTCAAATAGATATTCGAGTTCATTCATATTTGCTGCTTCTGAAACATCGACATACGTTTTAAGAACTTCTGCAGGAGCTTCAACCACAAAATCACCATTTAACTCGCCATATGATTTTTTTCCATTTATTGAAAAAGATACAAGTTTCATAATGTTACTCTTTCTCTATTAGTTTAACTTAAGGTGCTACAATTGGCTTGGATTTAAGTGAAGACTTCTTTGTTGGAACTCCTCGAAAATTTGTTCCGTGTTCAAACCAAGACTTTGGAGCTGGAGCACCCCAGAGAGTTTGGCGTTGAGGGTCAGTTAAATCCCAATGTATAGGCTCATGATCTGGGTCAATCGTTTGGTAGTCAGAACAATATATCTCTATTCTATGGCCGTCAGGATCTAAAATATACAGAAAGAAGGCATTTGATATCCCGTGACGACCAGGACCCCTTTCAATATTACTTACATACCCTTTAGAAGCCATGAGGTCTAAAAGATCAATAATATTTATTGGATGTGCTACCCAAAAAGCTAAGTGATGGAAGCGAGGTCCTACCCCATTTGTAAAAGCAATATCATGTACTCCGCCCTTTCTATGCATCCAGGCTGCCCACAGTTTTTTAGTTTTGCTATCCTCAGTATATTCCGTTGTTCGAAATCCAATCTCATTATAAAATCTAACACTTTCGTCTACATTGGGAGAAAATACATTGAAATGATCGACCCGGAGAGGTTTAACACCTTTATATAAATAATATTTTTGATGAATGGTTGGCAAACGCTCAATAATATAAAAAAATTCAAGAGGCATACCGTGGGGGTCTAAAGTTCTTAATGTCTTGCCTTGAAAAGGTCTTTCAACCCACTCAAATTCACAGCCAATTTTGTTGAAGTATGAGGCAGCTTTATCGATCTCACCTTCGCTTTTTAATCTAAAGCTGAGGCTCTCAACTTTAGCAGAATCTCCTTCTTCTAAAATCAATGAATGATGGGTTCGCTCTTCCATCCCTCTAAGAAAAATCTGCTTTTCTGCTTCTGCTGTAACCTGTAAGCCTAAGATTTTCTCATAAAATAATCTACTTTCCTCTAAATCTTTTACATAAAATTTAGTGTGGGATATTCGCAAGATATCAAAATCAGGTTCCAGATTAACTTTTGGTAAGGGCATAAAAATAATTCCTATTTTGTGAGACCTTTGATCTCCTTGTCTATAGTTGGAAGGCACACATTTTTTGTTTCCATATAAAAATCAAAAGACCAATCCCCGCCGTCTCTTCCAATTCCGGAGTCTTTTGTTCCTCCAAAAGGTGTCGGGAGGTGTCGGATATTTTCAGAATTCACCCAAATCATTCCTGCATTCATTTTCTCAGTCACCCTCAACGCTTTACTTAAATTTTGGGTCCATACATAACCTGCTAAACCGTATTTAACGTTGTTAGCAATTCTAATAGCTTCGTCTTCTTTATCAAATCCAATTACTGTTAATACGGGACCAAAGATTTCTTCTTGAGAAATTTTCATATTTTCTGAAGCGTTTGTAAAAAGAGTGGGAGATACATAACATCCGCTTTTTAGTTCTTTATCGAGGACTTTAGCCCCACCCATTTCAATTTTAGCGCCCTCATTTTTTGCAATGTCAAAATAAGAGCAAACCTTCTTTTCATGTTCTGGGCTAATTAGAGGTCCAATCACAGTTTCCTCATCTAATGGATGCCCCACTTTTATATTAGTGATAATCTCCTTGAGCCTCTCAATAAATTCCACCTTAATTGAGTTTTGAACCAAAAGTCTGCTAGAAGATGTACATCTTTCTCCGTTTAATGAAAAAATCATAAATGCTACAGCCTTTACGGCATTTTCAGTATCTGCATCTTCGAAAACAATAACGGGATTTTTTCCTCCCAATTCAAAGTGATTTCTCTTTAGAGTATCTGATCCTTGCTTCATAATCTTCTTTCCAGTAGCACTTTCACCAACGAAAGAAATTGCTTTAATGTCTGGGTGCTCTGTTAAATACCTTCCGGCTGTTTCTCCGTAACCATTAATGATATTCCATACACCAGGAGGCAATCCGGCTTCCTCAGCTATTTCTAGAAGAATTTTTGCTGTAATTGGGGAGAGCTCTGCAGGCTTGTGAACAACTGTACATCCGGCAGCGAGCGCAGGTGCGATTTTCCAAGTTGAAAGCATGAAAGGGGTATTCCACGGTGTTATAACCCCTACAGGCCCTATAGGGGTTCTGCTCGTGATATTTATTTGCTCGGGTGCCAACAAGCTAGCTCCGTCTCGCGCTTCAACGGCTTTCTCGGCAAAGAAAATAAAATTTTCTGCGCCTCTTAATGCAGCCTTTTCCATGAATCTGATTGCTTGACCTGTATCTATGGACTCTATAAGTGCTATTTCCTCAGCACGATTTTTTATTCCACTAGCAATATCCAGGAGAATTTTTCTTCTCTCCTTTCCGGAAAGGTCTCTCCAGTCCGGGAAAGAATCTACAGATGCCTGAACTGCCCTGTCTACGTCTTCTTTGCCGCTTTCTGAAACATTGGCCAATGGATCTAAATTTGTGGGTGAAAAACTTGTAAACGTATTACCTGAATGAGAGGAAACAGATCCTCCATTAATATGATTATAAACTGTACCGTCTGGAAAATTTTTCCGTAGATAGCTTTTTACTTTTTCTAAGTTCTCTTGTAGTGACATGGTAACTTTCGGAAACTGAATTTCGATTTGTTTAAGCTAATTTTTGATATTGAATACTATACTTGAATAAATAATGGAACTAAAATGTCATTGTTCAGCAGGTTGAAAATTTTATATATTTAGTCCATAAAATATTTGACATGTATTAGCGAACACAGGGGGCTTCATGGCGCACCTAACTTTTGAGTATTCCAAGGATTTGTCTAACTGTTTTGAGATTCAGGAATTATGTGATGAGCTTTCTGACGCGATGCGTGAAACCTCTTACTTTCCAGTAGGTGGAATCCGTGTACGTGGTTTGGCAGCCGATGTAAGTTCAATAGCTGACCGAAAAGCAAAATATAGTTTTGTAGATATGGTACTTCGAATGGGTGAAGGAAGATCTGAAGATGTTAGAAAAAACATTGCAAACGATATTTATACGAGGGCTGAAAATTTTTTGAAACAAAAAGAAATAATAAATCCAATTGCTTTAAGTTTAGAATTACTTGAAATTCAAAAGGAATTCTCCGTTAAAAGATATAATACTATTCATAGTGCCTTAGAAGAAGCAAAATAGTTATTAAATCACTTTGGCTCTCCAAGCTTAAAAATAGAAAAAGATGTGATGGAACTCATTATTGTAGCGAATAGAACCATCAAGATGAGAGGGTAAGGACTTGCTCCAGAACCTAATATAGATCCGGTGAAAGCAGATATTGCGGCACCAGTACCAATCATTATCGCCATGCCTAAACCTGAAGCACTCCCGGCTAATTTGGGATTGATAGAAACCATACCTGAAGATGCATTGGGTAAAGTCATTCCATTTCCTAAGCCAACAAAAAACATTGGGCCAAATAGAGTAAGGGGACCCATTATTGGTGACGGCATAAGAATAACTTGAAGTGTTGGTCCTAATATTGTGACAGTGCATCCCATAAACATCATTTTATTCATTCCAATTCTAACCGTATATTTTCCGGTCAAAAAATTTCCGAGGATATATCCAAGTCCTACTATAGTGAATAAATAACCTTGTTGGCTTGGAGTGGTTTGGAAATATCTTTCAGCAACAATAGGAGCTCCCGTTAGAAAACTATAATAGCAGGCAACAGAAAATCCGGCAGTCAAAGAGTAAAGCCAAAATAATTTAGATTTGAATAAATTAATATATGATGAGAACTGTCGTTTTATGGACGTTTGCTTTTCTTTAATGGTTTCTCCTTGATCAAACCATACGACGAGTAAGGCTATAAAACCCAGGATGGACATTAATCTAAAGGAAGCCTGCCATTTAAAATTTTCCTCTATTAATCCTCCTATTGCAGGGCCTAGCATTGGCATAATGGTCATTGCCATTGTGATATAACCTATCATAGATGCAGCCTGATTCATTGATACCATATCTCTTACTATAGCTCTTCCGAGAACCATTCCGGCCGCAATGGTAGCTTCAATTATTCGGAAAAATAAAAAATACCCAAAGCTTTTAGAAAATTCACAACAGATAGCAGCTAATATAAATATCAATATTGCACATATCATGACGGGCCGTCTGCCCATGCGATCAGATATGGGTCCAATAATTATGGGTAAAAAGGCAGTAGCTGCAAAATATCCTGATATGGAAAGCTGCATGACACTATAGCTTACATTAAAATATTCTGCCATGGTTGGAAGGCTCGGAAGAAATAAATTCATATTTAGAGCTTGTACGCCTGCTAAAATTACTAACGTAAAAATGTGAGGAGGTGTTTTCTTATTGAGAAAAATTGCTCCTGTTGATCTTTGATTTATTCTTATCAATTATTATTGCTCTATAAGGAGGTCGAGAATTTCTTTTTGCACTATTTCAGGGAATTCCATCGGTATAAAATGTGTGCTGTTTTCTACAACCAGATTGAGATTATTTTTGTTATTNNTGAANGCTGACAATGATTTGGTAGTAGACCCTTTTTGGGCTAATAGCAACCTAACAGGGAGCTTTAAGCNTCTAATNNCTTTAAGTATGTATACCGAGTCGAATGCTTTGAAATTTCTCGATTCCCATTCAGGATGGCAAGATAAGAACGTAGAATTTCCTGATACCGTGGTTCCTGCTCTGATATAATCAATTAGGAAATCTCTTTTCCAGGTTTTAAAAGCGCCTCTTCCTTCATAAGATTTAATTAAATTTTCTATGCTCGGCCATTCCTGGCGTCTTCTTTTTGCATTTTGCGATAAATATGCATCGGGAACATTTAAATTCAAAATTCTTGCAATATTCATTAAATATTTTGAGTACCAGTNAAAAATTACTGGGTCCACTAGNAATAAAGACTCGATAAGNTNTATATTTTCAGCAGCGGCGGATATTGAAATTGTTGCNCCGATGGAATGACCTCCAAGGAATANCTTTGAATTGTGTTTCCTATAAAGCGAAGAAATTACTGAACTCAAATCCTTTACATATGTCGTATAAATATCACTATCTTTTATGATTGACGTATTTTCCAGAGACCTCCCATGCCCACGCAAATCCCAAGCGTAAACGTTAAACCGCTTACTCAATGGCTCTAAAAGTGTTCGATAAGTTTCGCCATTAAAACCGGTAGCGTGGGCCCAATGAAATACAGGTGAAGTATTTTGAGGCCCCTTCCAATGTATTAGGGGTATCCTGACCCCATTTTCTGATAATTCTAGAGGATACAAATTAAGGTTTCCATTTCTGCCTAAAAACTATGATATATTTGAATGTTCAGCTCTTGGTGCGGGCGGGGGGACTCGAACCCCCACGGCCATTCGGCCTCCAGATTTTAAGTCTGGTATGTCTACCAGTTCCATCACGCCCGCGTGCTTTTATCCGTTAAAATAGTTACTAAAACCTATTTACTAATAATTGAGACAATACTACCCCTTTTAATGATGTAAAGGATAAGTGAGAAATTTTTTAAAAGAAAATTAAATGTCAAATTATATCCCTATTGATTATTTTGCCTAAATTACCTAGATGTTTATTATAGGAGGGTTTATGCAGATTTTTGCCACTTATATAATAATGTTTTTGGTGTTTGTCGTAATAGAAGCATTGATGCTAACATTTTTTATGGGGCCTTTTTTTTCAAAACATATTGGTCACTTAATGCGCCCCCAAATTAATCTCTATGTAACACTACTATATTATATTTTTTATGTAGCAGGCGTATTTTACTTTTGTTATTTTTCTGGTTTTAAGAGCGGGTCTTTTTCACAAACATTAGCGTCTGGGTTTTTTTTGGGACTGCTTTGCTACGGAGTATATGATTTTACAAACTTTTTGGTTCTCAAAGATTGGAAGATTCAAATGACTTTAATTGATATGTTTTGGGGTGGGGTCGTAACTTCTNTCATNAGTGGAGTGGGNTTTCAGGCNTTTAATTATTTTGCNCCTAAAATTTAGNAAAAGTTTAACGAGAAAAATTTTAGTTTCCTGAGAATTTAGCGGCAAAGGTTTCCCTNTCTTCGTCAGNTATTTTTTGGAACAAATTTTCTGGAACNTTAAATTNTTGTCCACCTTTTACTGTTTGTAAAAAGGAATCCAAATCTTCGGGCCAAGTAGAACCCTTANGAAATCCCAAGTCTNCGATNATTCTGTCGCACGTATCAGGAATAAATGGTTCAGAAATAATTGAATAAAGATAGATCAAATTGAAAGAAAAATTTATTATTGACCCTGCTTCAATTGGATTTTCTTTATATATCTTCCATGGCTCTGCGGTTTGAAGGTACTCATTGCCTATNGTCCATATNTTTCGCAANTCTGCACATGCTTTTCTTATTTCAACATTATTCATATGGTTTGATAGGNTTGAAACCTTATCAGATAATTCATTAACAATAATCACTTGGTTATTATCAAATTTTGTCAATTCAGGAATTTCANCACCAAATTTTGAATTTGTAAATTTAGTTACTCTGCTTACGAAGTTTCCTAGAACGTCTGATAAATCTTTATTTACTCCNCTCTGAAAGCTTTCCCAAGTAAAGTCTGAGTCTGATGTTTCAGGAGCATTTGATAGCAACCACCATCTCCAATAATCTGAGGGCAATAATTCCAANGCTTGATCCATAAAAACCCCTCTACCTTGGGACGTAGAAAATTTTCCCCCCTCATATAAAAGCCAGTTAAAGCCCTTAATAAAGTCTACGAGCTTCCATGGTTCATTTGAGCCCATAATTGTGGCTGGAAAAGAGAGTGTGTGAAAGGGTATATTATCCTTAGCCATGAATTGATAATATCTGACATCTTCAGCGCCNTTGTCCAATCTCCACCAAGTTTCCCAAGTGCCAGATTTTATATCATTTGCCTTTTCCCACTCTTCGGTAGCGGCTATATACTCAATAGGAGCATCAAACCATACATAAAAAACTTTTCCCTCAAGGCCAGGCCAAGGATCCTTACCTTTTTTGACTGGAATTCCCCACTTTAAATCTCTAGTTATTCCTCTGTCTTTTAACCCTTCTCCATCATTCAGCCACTTTTTAGCTATAGAAGTTGTTAATATTGGCCAGTCATCCTTTTTCGAAATCCACTGTTCCAACTTTTCTCTCATAAGACTTTGCCTAAGGTAAAGGTGCTTAGTTTCTCGAATTTCAAGATTTTTTGAACCTGAAATTGCAGACCTGGGCTCGATGAGATCCGTGGGATCTAGTTGCTTAGTGCAACTTTCGCATTGGTCGCCTCGAGCTTTGTCNTAACCACAGTTTGGACATTCGCCTTCAATATAGCGATCAGGTAAGAATCTATTGTCGGTGAGAGAGAATATTTGTTTTTCAAGGACTTCCTNGATTAAATTATTCTCATGAAGTGCTTTCGCAAAATTTTGGGTCAATGCATGGTTCTCTTTAGAAGATGAACGTCCAAAATAATCAAAAGATAAACTGAAGCCATCACTAAGGTTTTTTTGTGACTCCCACATTGAGGAGCAAAANTCATTTATTTCTGTATTAGCTTCTTTTGCAGCCAANTCTGCAGGCGTACCATGTTCATCAGTTGCACAAATAAAAAGTACTTCGTGGTNCTTTAGTCGCATAAATCTAGCAAACGTATCNGCTGGCAGCTGGCTTCCAACCAAATTTCCGAGATGTTTCACACCATTTATATATGGTAATGCGGAAGTAATTAATATTCTGGCCATTCGATCTTTTTTCCAACTTTGGGTCGTTAAAGCTATTATTATAGTGAAAACTGTAATGCAACAGTATTTCACGCTTATNTATTGTGAAATTGCTTCGTANTTTACTGAAAATTGATAAAAATCTATCTTTTTATGACAAATATTCTTGCTTTGAAGCAACTTTTCTATTGCTTTGTTCTTCTACCCATATATATAGACGTAATATTTTTTTATTTGGTTAATGGAGACTACCTATGGCGAAGGCTAAATTTGAGCGTAATAAACCCCATGTGAATGTTGGCACGATTGGTCATGTTGATCATGGTAAGACAACTTT
>PBQX02000092.1:0-9981 GCA_002725175.2 Paracoccaceae bacterium | reverse complement strand
AGAAAACGGTTTGCTGCTAATCTACACATTTCATAATCTCCGGATGTATGAAATGCTCTAGATGCCTTAATTAGTGCTGTCCTAGCTGAATCTGAATATCGGTAAAGTCTATCTACTTCCATATAGACCTCTCCAGCATATTGATATTTTTTATCTTCTAGGTAAGAATCAGCAATGTCAGTTATACCTTTTACGCTCATATCTTCACTGACTCGATCGATTCCCTGAGCGCAAGACGAAATGACTGAGCAANCAAAAAGAAANCAANAAACAGAAAATNNATTTCTCATTTTAAAACATNAACATATTCTATTAAATAGTACTATTGTAAGGNAATTTTCGCAAACAACAATTANCTNATAGTCTAGTTTATATAAACCAAATCCTCTGGCATCACATGAAACCCAGGCTGCTTTTTAATCATCTCCTGATTTACATCAATGGATTCAATATATCCAGATCTAGAAAATGCTTTCCTCAACAATGCATTGGTCAGCCTATGCCCCCCCTTATACGATGCATATGATCCAATAAGAACTCCTCCAGCCAGTGAGAGGTCTCCTAAAGCGTCAAGGATTTTGTGCCTAACACACTCATCTTCAGTCCTTAGACCACCTGGAGTGAGTATCTGGTCTCCTTCCGCTACAACTGCGTTCTCTAAACTTCCACCCTTGGCCAAACCTTTACTGTGCATCTCTTTTACATCAGACATACTACAAAAGGTNCTACAATAGCTAATTTCCCTTACAAAAGATCCGTTGCACATAGATAAAGAAAGTTCCTGATTTCCTATTGCGGAATCCTTAAACTCAATACCAAATGAGATCGAAAGAGTTTTAGCNGGGGTAATTTTAGCCCACAGGTCNCCTTCTGCAACCTCAATCTCATCAATCACTTTAAAGGCTCTAATGGGCTTAGAAAGCTTAGTTACACCCACCAACAAAATTTTCTTAACAAATTCTAATGAAGAACCGTCAAGAATAGGAACTTCAGGGCCATCAAGCTCTACAATAGCATTATGNATACCAGTACCTGCAAGAGCTGCTAAAAGATGCTCTACNGTAGATACCCTGGTTCCATGCTCGTTTTGGATTGNGGTACATAGCCGGCTTTCTATGACATTACTATAATGAGCCCTAATAATACTAACTTCANTAGGAACATCTAATCTTTTGAACAAAATTCCAGTGTCTTCTAGTGCGGGCTTAACAGTGACGACNACTGACTTTCCTGAGTGAAGACTCAAACCCTTAAGAGAAAACCTATTTTTTATTGTTTGTTGCAACTCTCCAGCCCCTAAAAACTCGAGTTAAGATATCAACTATCATAGGCAAACTCAAATAACAGATTATTTCGNTATGTTTCAGTTNGCCTGACGTCTAAGGAAGGCTGGTATTTCAGACTGTCGATCTTCATCTTCTGAAATATCGNTGTCTAAAGACCNCTCTTCATTCCTGCTATCTTCTCTAACCTTAAATGTTTCAACNGGATTAATTGCTTTCTCAAGGTGACTGACCTTATCTTTGGCGCCAGTCATACGCCTTATTAAGCTATTTAAAGGATTGTAGCTNGTGTTTTCCTTTTCATACCCATCTAGANCCNCATTCNTTGGNTTTGGTCGNTTAAATAAGTCAGGGTCNGGTTCTTTATTGACAGCTTTTTCCAATCGCTCCAGNGCAGCGACCGTCGGTTCTACCGACTTTACAGTTTCCTCGACTTTTTCATCATTTTCTTCAGTTCGTTCTAATTTAGGTTGATTTTCATTCTTTTCGCGCTCTAGATCTTTAGCCATTTCAGACAANNTATCTACNGAGACACAATCATTACTCTCCTGCTCTNCAAGATNNGATANATTATTATCNAAGANANTTCTTTTATCATTGAAACNNTCTGTCACCTGGGAAAAAGTTTTACTATTGTCTGCTGTACTAACTTTTCCGAGATCTCTTCCTACCTTATCAGTTAATATAGCATCAATACCAGTTGCGACTACTGAAACCCTTAACGACCCCTCAACCTCTGTATCAAGAGTAGATCCAATAATAATATTGGCTTCAGGATCTACTTCATCCTTTATACGGTTTGCAGCCTCATCAAGCTCAAACAAGGTCATATCATTTCCACCAGTTATATTAATCAATACNCCCATTGCTCCTTTTAGAGATATCTCATCTAGGAGTGGGTTTGCTATGGCTTTTTCCGCTGCTTGTATTGCTCTATCCTCACCTGATGCTTCCCCAGTACCCATCATGGCCTTACCCATCTCATCCATNACGGATCTGACATCAGCAAAATCTAAATTGATNAGACCAGGACGTACCATCAGGTCAGTAACACCTTTCACACCCTGATAAAGAACATCATCTGCCATTGAAAATGCTTCCGTAAAAGTTGTTTTCTCATTGGCCAATCTAAACAAGTTTTGATTAGGAATGACTATTAGCGTATCAACTACTTTTTGTAGTGCTTCAATTCCTTCTTCTGCTTGTTTTTGTCTCTTTATACCTTCGAATTGAAAAGGCTTAGTTACAACGCCTATGGTTAAAATGCCTAAACTTCTAGCTGCATTAGCAATGATTGGTGCTGCTCCAGTTCCAGTTCCTCCGCCCATGCCTGCAGTGATGAANCACATNTGACCACCTTCCAAAACATCCGTTATCTGATCCAAACTTTCCTCTGCCGCAAGAGTTCCAATTTCTGGCTTTGCACCCGCTCCTAGGCCTTCAGTTACACGTTCCCCCAATTGTATTTTTTTTGCAGCTCCAGATTGTTGAAGCGCTTGNGCATCAGTGTTACCGGCTATAAAGTCGATACCTTCTAGATTTTTACTAATCATATTGTTTACTGCGTTTCCGCCAGCACCGCCTATTCCAAAAACAATTATTCTTGGTTTAAGCTCTTTTTTCTCTGGAATCTTTAAATTCAAAGTCATTATATTGCCTGTTTTTTTATTTTTATGCTCTAAAACGAATCATACCCCACATGATTCGAACAGTCACTAGTTTTTTTTAATTTTCTTTATCATACTCACCTGCTCTTACCAATTCTCTCTCAGCCAATTGAAAGCACCTACAAACTTTCTTCCACCAAAAAAATCNANATGTGACGGAAAATCCCAGCTCTCGTCTTGAGGTGAGCTTAATTGGAGCGCCTGGCCAATAATAGCTGAAAATTCTGGCCCATTAACGGCTTGTGGAAGACCTTGNACTCTCATAGGCCTTGAAACTCTTACCTGCCTATTGAGAAACGCAGACGCTAACTCATGAAGGCCTGTTAGCTGGCTCGAGCCTCCACAAAGGATAATTTTTTGACTGGGCAAATGATCNAGTCCGGCTTCTACTAACTTAAGTCTTATCTTTTCAAGTATCTCTTCTNCCCTNGGTCGAATNACCCCAATAAGTTCTGACCGAGATATCGNNGANCTCTCATCATTCCAATTATTANTCTTACCAGGAATTTCAATTAATTCCCTATCATCATGNGATGTCTGAACCACACCACCATGAAGAGTCTTTAATCTTTCTGCTATCTCCTCNGTTATTTGAAAGGCTTGCATTATATCTGACGTGATATGGCATCCACCAATTCTAATTCCATCAGCATAAATTAGTTGCTTNTCAAAAAAGATAGAAAGGCCAGTTGTACCTCCNCCAAAATCAANACAAACNGCCCCTAAATGGAGCTCATCTTCAGTAAGGGTTGAAAGTCCAGATAAATAAGGTGAGAAATTGATGCCAGCAACCTGAAGATAACAGTTTGTTACACAATTTATGATATTCTGAACAGTAGCATTATTTCCTGTTAGAACATGGACATCTACAGATAAATCTTTACCCACTTGGCCAATCGGATCTGCAAGCTTTGTTTTCGCATCCAAACTGAAATTTACTGGCATAGCATTCAAAATAAAAGAATCACTAGGTAAGCCTTCAAAATTGCAGGCCCCAATTGCTAAACTTATATCCCTAGCACTNACCTCATGGGAAATAACTTNAGAGTTNCCACGTAAACTATATGAAGCAGTCCTACCTCCAGAAAAGCAAACCAATACGTCCTCAATCACTGTCTTTGCCATTTTTTGCGCACCAGAAACTACCGTCCTTATAGCNTGNTCAGCCTCATCCATCTCGAAAACCTCCCCAAANCGTANGCCTCGAGATTTAGTCGAGGAAACTCCTNCTACGCGAAAAGCAGGTGCGGATTTGGAAATAAGACCTTCATCAGAAGTATAATTTTCTGTTGAATGCACTTTAGGGAATTCCAATGCAAAACAGGTAATCTTAGAAGAACCAATGTCTAAGACACCCAACATTCCTTTTCTTATTGCTAATTCTCTCCTCTTAGAGAAAACTTTTTGGCCTTGAAAATAGTTTTTCATTATGCCCCTTCTCCTATAGGATATTTTTGAATATTTCTTGAATTTTGATTACCCAAATTGGGCTGAAGAATCAGAAACTTTTCGTTTCTCAGATCAATTTGCAGAACGTCAGAACTCAAAAATCTAAATTCAATATCTAGGTTGATTAGCCTCTCTATGCTTCCGAGAGGATCATGGCTCGGTAGCTTAATAACCCTTTCTTTATCAAACAAAATATTCCAACGCCTGTTGCCCACCCATGTTAATGCATTAACTCTAGCAGTATAGGGCGCAAATCCTATCAATATCTTTAAGCCTTCCTGAACCTTTCCTTCCATCCCCTGTCCAATAAATAAAGGTAGATCTGGCCTTTCAAAACGACTCATGATTTCGTTTACCAACAAACCATCTTTATCTAAAAGAAAATATTTGGATCCCACTTTATTGATAATTGCTGGCAGCCTCTCGCTGACGGTGATTATTAATTTACCGTAGTTATCAATGCTTACGGCAGCATTTTTGATGCCAGCCAAATTTTCAATTTTTCTTCTTGTATCTTCAAGATTTAAAGTAAGTGAACTAACTGGAACTTGAATATTAATAACCTTGATTATTTTTTGCTTCAAAATTTCATTGTCTACCCTAACAAGAATCCCATTTATAGTAAATTCAGGCCTACCTAAAACACCTGCTTTTAAGTTTTCAAAACTTTTGAGAAAAGTTTCATGAACTTTAATTTGCGAAAATGAAAAATGAAACAAAAACAAAAAGATGGAAAGAAACACCATACTTATCACTGCAAATTTATAACGTTTTCTTAACCAAAACCTTGATAACAAAAAACTGAATTTTGAAGGAGCTGGGTTAGAAAGTTTCATTGTCGATACAACACTCCCTTTCCTAAAATACTGACTTAGCGATAGCATGAAGCATCCTCAACTATCCAGCAACATAGTTCCTCAAAGCTAATTCCTGATGCTGACGCCTGCTCGGGAACTAAAGAAGTAGGAGTCATGCCTGGTTGGGTATTTATTTCCAATACAAAAAGCCCGTCCTTTCCGAGGCTATCATTCCACCTGAAATCCACCCGACTTACCCCTTTACAGCCTAATAAAAAATGTGCGGAAAGTGCGTAATCTTTGCAAAGTTCTGATATAGAATTAGGTATGTTAGCCGGAAAAACGTGATTAGATCCACCGACATCATACTTTGCGCTATAATCATACCAGTTGTCTGTTATAATTTCGGTCACTCCCAGAGGCTTATTATCCACAATAGCAGTAGTTAGTTCTCTCCCCGGTATATACTCTTCTACAAGATAAGTTTTGGATTCATTTCTAGTGTTAGCCTTCCCTTTCTCAGAATTAAGAAGATCTAATAATGCTTCAGAATTCTTTATTATTTCAACTCCAATAGACGACCCCTCATTATTAGGCTTAATCACGCAGGGAAAATTTTTTATCCCTTCTAAGTTCACCTTACTTAAATCTTTTCCAGTGATCAAAAACCCAGGCGGTGTAGGTATGCCTTCTGTATTCAAAATCTTCTTAGTTAAATCTTTATTCATAGCCATAGCAGAAGGTAATAAACCTGAATGAGTATAGGGTATTTCAATGGTATCTAAAATTCCCTGAAAAGGTCCGCCCTCACCCCAAAGTCCATGCAGGGCATTAAATATTACATCAGGCTGAAAAATACTCACTTGAGAAATAAATTTCTCTAATGAATTAAATTCGAGCTCTTCTACGTGATATCCAAAAGCTCGCAGAGCTCTTGAGCACTCCTTACCAGAGCTTAAAGATACTGCTCTCTCACCTGACATTCCTCCACTAACAACTAATATTTTCTTAATAGAAAAATTCTTTAGATAACTGCCTGCCTTTCCTTTATCTTTTCCCAACTAATTTGATCTCCCAATTTAAATTGATACCGTGCTTTTCATAAACCTTTTCCCTTACCAGCTCTCCTAAATCTTCAATCTCAGATGCTCTTGCTCCTCCCATGTTAATTAGAAAATTTGGGTGTTTTTCGGATACTTTTGCTTGCCCTAGTTTAATTCCCCTACAACCTGCCTCATCTATTAACTTCCATGCACTTAATTTATAATTTTCATCACTTTTGCCAAATGAAGAAGCTCCAGACGGATTTTTAAATGCAGAGCCACAGCTTAGTTCATCTGTTGGCTGCACATTGGCTCTATACCGCAAAGCCTCCTGCATCTCATTTTTTAAAATTTTACTATCCCTAATAATTTTTTTGAATGTAGCAGAAATTACTATACTTTCTTTTGGTAAATCTGAAATTCTATAGCTCAAACCCAAATCAACCTTTTTAAATTCTGTAATTGCTCCATTTCTTCCCAAAACTTCTACTGATTCAAGACAATCACTTACATAACGCCCATAGCACCCAGCATTCATTTTCACCGCCCCTCCGACTGTACCTGGTATGGTTCTTAGAAATGCCAAATCATAACCCTCATCGGATGCCATAGAAGCAAGTCTAGCTGTTGGCACTGAGGCTCCTACTTTGATATTATGCTTTTTTATTTCAATATTATTGAAATTTCTCCCCAACTTAATGCTGACCCCTGGAATGCCCCCGTCTCGAATTAGCAAATTTGAACAGGCGCCAAGAATAGAAATAGGAATATCCGGACACAAACTAGTCACAAAATTTTTCAAATCTCCAAGATCATAAGGTTTAAAAAGAAACTCTGCAGGTCCTCCAACTTTTAACCAGCTTATTTTAGATAATTGATAATACTTAGATAACGTTCCTTTCGTTTTTGGAAAAGTAATATCTCTTAAAACAACTGGATCACTCATTTTAAAATTTTTCATTTCTTATTTGTGATGGTAGACCATTAGCCCAATCAGTTATTGAACCTGCACCTAAACAAACAAAAACGTCACCAGGCGCCGTATGTTCTAAGAAAAAATTCTTCAATTGACTTTCATGCTCAAGGGAGAAAACTCTTTTGTGCCCATGGTTGATTAAACCATCAACCAACGCCTGCTTATTTATGCCTTCCAATTCTTTTTCTCCAGCAGAATAAACATCACTTATTAGGACTAAATCAGCATCATTAAAGCAAGTACAAAACTCATCAAATAATAATTTTAGTCTCGAAAACCGATGGGGCTGATGTACAGCAATAATCCTGCCAGTTGTTGTATCCCTCACAGATTTTAAGACCGCTGATATTTCTGCCGGATGATGCCCATAATCATCTATTATTTTTACACCATTGATAGTATCGACATGCGTAAACCGCCTTTGGACTCCAGAGAAATTCTTTAGTGCTTCTTGAATCTTACCTATTTCAAGACCCAAAAAATCACCTAAAGAAATTGCCGCAACTGAATTTAGCACATTATGGCTTCCCATCATCGGCAGTACAAAGCTTATTTCCTCTGCCCCTTTATCCAAAAGTTGCAATTTAAACACAGTTCTATCTGCCTGATAATCAACTTCAGTTATCGAATAGTCAGCCTGTTTATTAAATCCGTAGGTTATAATTTTTCGATCTTTAATTCTTCCAACTAAAGCATGAACTTCACTATTATCAATACAACAAATAGCCACGCCATAGAANGGAATGTTTGATATAAAATTGTCAAATGAATGCTTTAAGTCCTCAAAAGAATCATAATGATCTAAGTGCTCTCTATCAATATTTGTAACAATAGCTACAGTGGCAGGGAGCTTGCTAAATGTCCCATCACTTTCATCCGCNTCTACAACCATCCACTCCCCNGTNCCAATTCTTACATTAGAGTTATATGCTCTTATAATACCTCCATTGATAACAGTTGGATCTAATCCTGCTTTNTCAAAAACCGCGGAAACCAAAGATGTCGTTGTAGTTTTTCCGTGAGTNCCTGCTATTGCCACATTTAATTTTAGNCGCATAAGCTCCGCCAACATTTCCGCTCTTTTCACTATAGGAATACCCCGCTGCCGTGCTTCTAGNAGTTCAACATTGTCTCCCCTTATTGCAGATGAAACNACTGCCACCTCTACGTTTTCTAAGTTTCTTGCATTATGGCCAAGGAAGATATTTATTCCAATATTCTGAAGTCTAACAGTGATTTTTGAACTGACTATATCTGAACCTTGAACCGAGTATCCCAAATTTGACATTACNTCAGCGATCCCAGACATACCTATACCTGCTATCCCAATAAAATGGATAACTCCCAATTCAAACGGTAATCTTGTTAAACTACTCACTAATCTGCCCTATACATCTGATTCAATAATAATCCAAAATTCTCACTAGCTCTTGGCTTAGAAAAGTTNAATGCTCCAGNTNCCATATCTTCAGCTTGGGCTGACGAAGAGAAAAATTTTTCTAGTTCTNTAGATAAATTATCTGGCGAGAAATCTTCTTGACGAATAATGATCGAAGCTCCAGCTGCCTCCATTGCTAAGGCATTTTTATTCTGATGATCATCCTTAGCAGTTGGAAGCGGCACCAAGATTGATGGCCGTCCAATGATTGCTATTTCTGATAGAGTTGATGCCCCTGCCCTAGAAATAATTAACTGTGAATTTGCAATTTTTTCGCTAATGTCATCAAAAAATTCTGAAACTTCAAATCGAACACCCGCATTTTGAAGCTCAGATATGACCATTTCCTTTAACTCTTTCCGTACCTGAAAGTAAACTCTTAAACGAAACCTTAATTTTTCCGAAAGTTGAAGTAAACTTTTTGGCACTATATGTCCAAAAATATCTGCAGATTGCGATCCTCCAACTATAAAGATAGCTAGTGGCCAATCACCTGGAGGAGTATAAATTGAATTCTTTCTACTCAGTATTTCTGCTCTGACCGGATTCCCTATATAAACCAAAATTGGCTTTTTCTTTTCCATCTTCCTAATTGCCGTTGCCAAATCATTAAATGATTGATCTTCTATTTTCAAAACATCTTGCCTATCTATTAAAGGAGGAAAACCAAAAGCCATACATTTTGATTTACTTAGGAAAAACTTATTTACCCTACCGACTACCGAATTCTGCTCATGTAAAACAAGAGGAACTCTTGAAACTATCGCAGAAATGCAGATTGGTAAACTAGAGTAGCCCCCAAAACCTACTACAACGTTTGGTTTTTTATACCTAAAGCTAATATAACAAGAGACTACTGAAAGAAAAATGTTAACTAAAAATCTAAACCAAGACAGAATATTAAAATTTTTTATCTGCTTAACTTGGACGACCTTAACTGAAATGCTTTTAGATATAGGTTTTAAAAACCCCTCTCCTCTTTCATCGGTAACAAAATCTACGTCCCAACCAAATTTTAACATTCTTTCTGCTAGAGCAACCGCAGGAAATATATGACCACCTGTGCCTCCAGCTGAAATACATATGTTATTACTACGCTGCATCTTTCCTCAATAATTTAGGCCATATCTTGGTCTTCTCTTAGTTAGACAAAGTAGTATGCCACAAAGAATACTAACTGAGATTAGAGATGAGCCACCATAACTTATAAAAGGCAATGTCATTCCCTTTGCAGGAATTAGCCTAACCGTCACAGCTAAATTAATTAGAGCCTGCATTCCTATTAATCCAGCTATACCTGTTCCACTTAACCTAATGAAAAAACTCTC